>JBLHNV010000168.1:0-6600 GCA_047623125.1 Janthinobacterium sp.
TGGTCAGGAAATGTCCGGTTTCGAAGCCGAAAATTTCGAATCGGACCAGGGCGAGTGGAGCGGCGAAGGCAGCACCATGTTTTCTGACGCACAAGAGATGGAACTGGCCAATGAATTGCTGTCGGTCACCAATGAGGCCGAACTGGAACAGTTTCTCGGCAGCTTCTTGCGCAAGGCAGCATCGGTGGCCGGCAAGGCGATCAAGTCGCCGGTCGGGCAAGCCATAGGTGGCGTACTCAAGGGTGTCGCCAAGAAAGCGCTGCCGCTGGCTGGCGGCGCGCTGGGCGCCTATTTCGGCGGACCATTGGGGGCCAAGATCGGCAGTGGCTTAGCTTCTGCTGCCGGCAATGCGCTGGGTCTGGAAGCGGAAACGATGGAAGCGGAAGAACGCGAGTTCGAAGGCGCCAGGCAATTCGTCCGGCTCGCTGCCGACACCGTCAATCGGGCCACGCAGGCGCGCGGCAACGGCGATCCGCGTGCCATTGCCCAGTCTGCCGCCAGCGCTGCGGCGCGCCAGTTTGCGCCCGGATTGCTGGGCGCGGTTGCAGCGCAGTCCGCGATGCAGTCGAACGCGATGGGCCATACCGGACGCGGTTCGTATGGCACTTCCGGGGGCGCCACCAGCGGGCGCTGGGCGCGCCATGGCCGCAAGATCGTGTTGTACGGAGTCTGATCCGTCATGAACCCCTATGCATCGTGGATGCTGGCGCAAGAGGCGCGCTCGTTGCTGACCAGGCTGGCGCGCGTCAAGCCTTTCGTGCTGGTCGAGTCCATGTTGCCCGCTGCGGCGTTGCTGCCCAGCGCACAGTCGGCCATCGAGCGCCATCTGGTGCTGGGGCGGCGCGAGCTGCGCCGCATGATCATGGGTTTCATGGGGTGGTTGCGCGGTCCGCAAGGACGCCAGGCAACTGCTGCTGAGGGGCAGCGTCGCTTCACGTTCATGCGCATGAAATTCAATGCGATGCTGACCCAGTTCGATCTGTTCAACGACGTCGTGACCCAGCGCAGCGAGCACGAGAGCGGGGTCTGGCTGTCCGGACTTGATGTCGTGTCGGCCGATGCGCTGGCCTTGCCCGGTGCTGATTCGACATCGTATTCGAAGCCCTATTACGACGCGCCGCCGGTGATCTGTTACCTCGATCGAGGCCCCGGCGCGGCGATCCGGCGTGCCCGCACCCGCTTGCCAGGTGGCGGCGACAATCCGGTCGCCATCATCCGCGTGCCGCGCGAACGGATGGTGGGCAGCAGCATCGCCTCGTCGCTGATCCACGAAGTCGGACACCAGGGCGCGGCGCTGCTCGACCTGGTCAACTCGCTGCGTCCGCTGTTGCAAGGCATGCAGCGCAGTGGCGGCGCGGCGCTGGTGTGGCAGCTGTGGGAACGCTGGATTTCCGAAATCGTCGCCGATTTCTGGTCGCTGGCGCGGGTCGGCGTGGTGGCCACGATGGGCTTGATCGGCGTCGTCAGCCTGCCGCGCGTCTTTGTGTTCCGGCTCAGCGTTGACGACCCGCATCCGGTGCCGTGGATCCGCGTCAAGCTCAGTTGTGCGATGGGGAAGAGCCTGTATCCGCATCCGCAATGGGATCGTCTGGCGCGGCTGTGGGAATCGTTTTATCCACTTGCCGGGCTGGCGCCGGCTCAGCAGCAATTGCTGGCGCAATTGCAGGCCAGCATGCCGGCTCTGGTCGCGCTGCTGGTCAACCACCGTCCGCTGGCGCTGCGCGGGCGCTCGCTGGTCGAGGTGATGCAGGTGCGCAAGCGCCAGCCAGCGGCATTGGAGCGCCTTTTTCGCAGCTGGAACGTGGTGCCGGCGCAGATGTACCGCGCCGCGCCATCGCTGGTGTTTGCCGTGATAGGCCAGGCGCGCGCCAACGGCCAGCTCAGCCCGGAGGACGAAAGCACGCTGCTGGCGCGGCTGCTGACGCACTGGGCCTTGCGCAGCACGCTGGACGCGACGCAGCAGTGCGGCGACATCGGGCAGCGCCGTGAAAAAATTTTGACGAGCAGACAGTTTACCTACCAGACAGTTTGACCATTCACCAAGGAGAATGAAATGAAGAATAACGCTGCAGTAAAGGCGGGCCTGACGGACTCGGCTGGTCCGGGTTCTCTCCAGGTCAGCGTGCACGATGCAAAGAGCGGCGCGCCCATGGTTAACGGCGCCATTTTATTGTATCTCTTGTCCGATGACGTCGAGTGCAAAGACATCAATCTGGAGCAGTGGGAGCGAGAAACGCGTCGCAGCATCATCCCATTAACGTACTTTACCGAGGCCAGCGGTCATGTCTTCATCAGCAACTTGAAATCAGCTACCTATGTCGTAGTCTACGATAATGTGATTCCCAATCTGCCCAAGAAAGGCGCTGTCCATGTGTACGCCAGGTGCGTCAAAGTGCACGCCGGCTGCAGCGAGATGGTCTGTTTTCAGTTAAAGAACGACTATCAGGTCGGCTTGACGCCTCTTACTGCGGATTGTCAGGAGAGCAAGTGCCTGACGGGCGTGGTCGGCCAAGATTTCATAGGGCGGCTCACTTACAATGGCGATCTTAGTAACGATGTGTATGTTGTCCCTCAAGAAGGTTGGGATCCGACAGGCGTCAATCGAAACGAGTTCATCAAAACTGCCGATAAGATTGGTCCGATGGAATTCGTGGTGGAGGTACAGCATCCGCGCCGTTCAGAGGCCAAGGTAGTTGGTTCCGCCGCCGTGATGGCGAGGGCGCAGGAAGATGTTGCTTCAATAACCATAAGGGCCAGTAGGATGATAAAAAATCATCCGCCGATGCCGATTTCTGGCAATGTCAATGTGTCGATGACGCGCACCGAAACCGAGCCGACGCCGGACTTGCGGCTGTTTGCATCGATAAGCGCCAGCAGCGAAGCCATGTCGTTCGATCATTACCAGCACTTCATGGACCAATTGTTTTGCAGCCATGATAGTCGCTTGACCAATGCGCTGGCGTCGAATGCTGTAGGCAAAAATACCACTTTGCTGGGCAAGCGCTTCTTGCCGTTCACCGATACCGACGCCTATCGCGTGATGAAGGTCGCCACCGAAGCGTTCGTCATCGTCAACTGCGGCGTCTTCACAGGCGATGATGACAAGGTGCTGTCCAATTTGGCGGGCTATCTGAACCGGCGCGACTTGCCGCTGCCCGGACCTGAGAAGTACCGCGTGGAAGTTGACGACATCCAGATGCTGCCTTATCTGGCAATCATCCGGGCCAAGTTGCCCGATATCTCCATCAATCTCGCTCTCGCAAATAATCAGGATGCCGTGC
Source organism: Janthinobacterium sp. (assembly GCA_047623125.1). Classification (GTDB taxonomy): domain Bacteria; phylum Pseudomonadota; class Gammaproteobacteria; order Burkholderiales; family Burkholderiaceae_D; genus Janthinobacterium. The sequence continues at coordinate 3,282 of JBLHNV010000168.1, forward strand.
TGTGCGAGGGTTTTGTACACGAAAAACTGAGCAATCCTTGCATGCTCGAACTGATCTGGTCTTACTGGCATGAAGAGGGCATGCAAGTGCAGACCATGAATGCCATCACGCGACGCTTTCAGAACGTGCGCGGCCCCGGTCAGGCCGATCCGCTGGCGAACATGGAAGTGAATCCGCTGCGCCCGCTTAACAACTTGATCTGGGGTTATATTCAGGACGAGCAGCACCGCTTGAGCGTGGTGCGCCGCAACTACGAGTATGACCACCATTACGGCTTGCGGCTGGATGGCCGTGCGGTCCAAAACTTCCGGCCGGCTGACAGCCGCTCCAAGTTCATCGAAGGCTTCCATCATCTGCTGCGCCTGTGTACGGTGTTTTACCGTCAGGACGACGACACCACGGTCAAGGCCGATGCCTTCGGCGTACTCAATGCGCTCAAGGAATTGCACCTGATCGTTTCACAGGGCGCACACAGCCAGTTCGGCGACTTGCCGCCGACCGCGCGCATCGAGATGCTGATGCAGCAGTGGCTGCTGGCGCGGCCCGAATTCCGCGACTTCCTGCCCACCCGCGCGATGGTGGCCTATCCCGAGCCGTGGATGGACCGCGTCGATGCGATGAAAACGCTGCAAGGCTGGACCGACACCAGCGTCATGCATTTCCATAACCTCGCGGTATTCGGTGAGCAGATCGTGCTGGCTATCCGCTACGGGGCCTGGAGCATGGTGGTTGAACCGACCCAGGCTTTCAACTTTGCGCGTTTCTGGCGCCCGCAGGTGCAAGGTTACATCCACGCCTACCGCGCCGCGACCGGCGTCGATTTGTCGATCGATGCAGGCAACCCGGTGGCCGAAGCGACGCTGCCATCGGTGCTGCTGCGCAAGCGCCTGGACCAGCAAGCGCGCAGCGCCTAGGAGACCGGTGTGCTCGACTTCACCAGTGCGCTGTATCTGGGCATGCAGCACCCCAGCGCCGCGCTCGGCCATTGGCCGGCGCTGACGCTGGGGCGCCCGGCGGCGCTGCAGCCGCCACCGGGCGAACGCGCGCTGGCGCAAGCACTGGCCCGTTTGCAGCGTTGCGAAGCGGCGACGCTGCTGCCGTCGACGCTGCATCTGTTCTGGGATTTGTTTGGCATGCTGGCAAGCATGCGGGTCGCGATTCTGATCGATGACAGCGCCTATCCGATCGCACGCTGGGGCGCCGAGCGCGCCCACGCGCTGGGCGCGTCGTTGCAACTATTTCCGCGCGGCGCAGTGCAAGTGGTGGCGCAACTGGCGCAGCGTGCGAAGAACTGTGGCCGGCGGCCGGTCATCCTGGCCGATGGCTATTGTCCCGGATCGAACCGTCTGCCGCCGCTGGCCGCCTATGCACGCATCGCCCTCGATTGCGCCGGTTATGTGATGCTCGACGATACTCAGGCGCTAGGCTTGTTCGGGCCGGGCGGCGGCGGATCGTTACCCCGGCATGGGCTTGCCGGCGAACACATCATCGTCGGCGCATCGCTGGCCAAGGCATTCGGAGCGCCACTGGCGGTGCTATCGGGCAGCGCCGCGCTGCTGCGCCGTTTTGACGCGTGCAGCCAGACGCGCAGGCATGCCAGTCCTCCATCGGTGGCCGCGATCCGCGCCGCCAGTCATGCGCTGCAGGTGAACCGCGATTGCGGCGATGTGCTGCGCCAGCGTCTGTGGCAACGCGTTGCGCAATGGCAGCGCGCAGTGGCGGACCTTGGCATGCGCAGCAGCGGTGGCCGCTTTCCGGTCCAGACACTGCACATGGATGGCGTTGTCGATGCGCTGGCGCTGCATGCGAGGCTGGCACGCGAGGGCATAGCCACCGTGCTGCAAATGGCCGGCAACAAGACCGCCATCAGTTTTTTACTGCGCGCCGATCACAGCGCCGCCGACATTGATCGCGCCATGGCGGCGCTTGAACATCATCTGGAGGCAGCATGAACGAAGAATGGCATCAGGAGTTCAATCAGGAATTCGACCAGTCGTCCTGGCCATCATTCGGGCAAGAGTTCGAGCAGGAGTTCGAGCAGGAATTCGAGCACTTGCCCTTTGAACCGCAGCAAGAGTTCGAGCGCCGATTACGCCGCACGCTGCCGCTGCCGTCAATCCGGCGCGCCCGCTCCAGTCCCCGCCTGTCTCCCGGACCGCGCCCGCGTTCATGGCCGCATCCTAAGCCGATGCCCTATTCGAGGTCCTATTCGATACCCTATTCGATACCCTATTACGGCGGCGTGTGGCCGTACGGACCTTTGGTGGTCGCGCCATTTTTTGAACCAGAGCCAGAGCCTTTTCCAGCGTCGTTTTCAGCGCCGCATTCGGAGTCTTGCCGAGGCGACGATCGGGCGCCAGGTTTGGAAGGCGAAACACCGGCGCCGCTGCAAGATACGCTGGCGCGCATGCCCGTCCGGCAGCGTCCGGCTTATCTGGCGCTGGGGCCGATAGCGAATGCAATCGCCGACCCGCGCAGCGCGGGACCTGGCTTGTACCTGATCACATTTTCCAGCAACGGTCAGCGCCGCGCTTACAGCGGGCAGTCCGACAATATGCGCAAGCGCTTGCAGCAGCATCTGTTGTGCGCGCGGATGCTGGGCTTGTCGCTGGCCGGGCATCGGGTATCTGTGGCACCGTTGCCGACCCTGACCAGGGATAGCCGACGCGCATTGGAAAAGGCAATCCACACTGACATGCTGGCCCGCCATCGCGGCGTGTTGACGAATCAACGGCGCGAACTGGAACTGGGTTTGCTTGGCCGAGGCTGGGTTTGAAACTTGACTTGAACCCGGCTGAGCCGCACCGATCGAATTGACCATGGAGGAGGGTTTCATGCATCAGCTGAACTGCACTTGTCCGGCTTGCTCAACGGGCGAGGAGCGCGTCGTGCATCATGTGTCTTGCACTTGTCCGGCTTGCACTGGCGGCTTCGAGTTGCTGCAATTTGGCACTGCCGGCAAGTGCGCTTTCGAGCCCTTCAAGCATGAGCAAAAGGCCGTGCGCCGGCCGCTTCCGATGTCGGCTCTGCGCAATACGCATCAGGACGTGACCAGCTTCGCCGGTCGCCATGGCGACCCCGGTGCTATCGGCAACGCGGGTAATGTTTTTCCGGCCACTGGTTACTGGCTGCGGCGCGGCCGGCATATCGTGTTGTACGGTGTTTGAAGCTTCAATGCCAGGCTGGCATCAAGGAACTGCGATGATCATTGATAGCCATTGCCACGCCGGTCCGGGCGATGGCTTGTCAGGTCCGTGGAATAGCGACGCAGGGTTGGAGAAATACCTGCAGCGCGCGCAACAGGCCGGCATCGCACGCA
>JBLHNV010000169.1:0-6579 GCA_047623125.1 Janthinobacterium sp.
CCACTGGCACAGGCCGAGGTAGATCAGATACAGCGCACCCACCGTCTTGACGATGTTGAATGCGATCTCGGATGCCAGCAGCAGCGAACCGACGCCGGCACCGGCGATGAAAAACACCGTCAGCAAGCCCGCCTGCAAGCCACAGATGGTGGTGCTGGTTTTCTTGACGCCATACGCCAAGCCGTGCGACATCGACAGCACCGCGCCGGAACCGGGTGACACGGCGATGATGCACGCGGCAATGACAAAAGTGATCCAGGTAGCGAAGCTCATGATTTTAATCATTAATACAGTGTGGGATAGTGGATTTTACACGCTGGCGCGACGGCCCGTTCGGCGGCGGCATTAAGATTTAGCATTGCCACCGCGCAGGGCTGGCGCAGCGCACGATGGAGTAAGATCAGTGTTATCTCTACTTCTTGATCTCGGTGCCGATGAAAAATCACTTTTCCCCACGCCTGCCCGTGCAAGGAGGGCTTTGACATGGCCGGCAGCAGCCTGTTTTTGCTGATCGACGACATCGCCAGCGTGCTCGACGATGTGAGTGCGATGAGTCAGGTCGCCGCCAAGAAAACGGCCGGCGTGCTGGGCGACGACCTGGCGCTGAATGCGCAGCAAGTGTCGGGCGTGAAGGCGGAGCGCGAATTGCCGGTGGTGTGGGCGGTCGCCGTCGGATCGCTGAAAAACAAGGCAATTCTGGTACCTGCGGCGCTGGCCATCAGCGCCTTCTTGCCGTGGGCCATCACGCCCTTGCTGATGCTCGGTGGCACCTATCTTTGCTACGAAGGTTTTGAAAAGATCGCCCACCCGCTGCTGCATGGCAACGATCAAAGCAGCGCTCAAGAGGACCACCACGCGCAACGGGTGCAAGCGCTGGGCGACCCGGCAATCGACCTGGTGGCACTGGAAAAGGACAAAATCAAGGGCGCGATCCGCACCGATTTCATTTTATCGGCAGAAATCATTGTGATTGCGCTGGGCACCGTGGCTGGCGTGCCGTTTGGACAACAAGTGACCGTCATCATTGCGATTGCGCTGCTGATGACCATCGGCGTCTATGGCCTGGTGGCTGGCATCGTCAAGCTCGACGACGCCGGCCTGTACCTGAGCCAGCGCGCCGGACCCGAAGCGGCGCGTCGCTTGCTGCGCGCGCTCGGACGCATGCTGCTGGCAGCCGCCCCCATACTGATGAAAACTCTGTCGCTGCTCGGCACGGTGGCCATGTTCATGGTCGGCGGCGGCATCCTGACTCACGGCTGGCCCGCCGCGCACCAGCTGATACTGTCGTTGGCGCACACTGCCGCCAGCGTCCCCGCCATCGGCGCTGTGCTGCAAATGGCGCTGCCGGTCGTGCTCGATGCAGTGGCAGGCCTGGCGGCTGGCGCGCTGGCGCTAGCCATGGTGACAATAGCCACTGGCATCATCGACCGGCTCAAGCGCACAGCCTGAAGCCACCCCGGAGCGGGAACCAAAGCCCGGTGCAGCGCTCTAATCCCGAATGCAGCACCAGGTCAGAATCGAGTGTCGGTCTGACCCGACGGTGCTTCGGGAGGCCCAATGACAGACCTTCAAATCCATCTGCAGCTGGCGCTGGAGGCGGCGCACATGGCGACATGGGAAGCGCGCCTCAAACGCGGCAACATCATCGATGGCGACATCGACTGGTCGGCATCCGGCGCTGCACTGCTGGGTCTGCCAGCACAAGCACTGACCCAGAGCATGCGTCAGTTTCTGCGTTGTGTGCACCTGGACGACCGCATCCACGTCAAGGCCGTAATGCAAGATGGCATCGAGCGGCGCGTTTGCTGCGAATTCGAATTTCGTATCCTGTGGCCGGACGGCACGCTGCACTGGATCGCAGCGCGCGTGCGCGGCTTGTACGGTGCCGACGGCGCACCGCAGCGCGTGCTGGGCGTGATCAGGGATATCTCCGAACGGATCCGCAATGAAATTCTGGTAGCCGAACGCAAGGAACTGGCCGAGCTGACGCTAGGCTCGATCGGCGACGGCGTCATCACCACTGATGCCAATGGCAAGACTCAATACCTGAACCGCATCGCCGAGCAACTGACCGGCTGGAGCAACAAGCTGGCCCACGGCCTCGATATCGGCACCACGCTGAAACTGGTCGATGACATCAGCGGTGCGCCGCTGGAAAACATGGTCGTCCAATGTCTGCGTCTGAAACAGGCGATCGGCATCTCGAGGCACAGCCATCTGATCACGCACGAGGGTCGGCGCATCGCGGTGGAAGTCTCGGCGGTCCCGATTCGATCGGGCAGCGGCGACATTGCGGGCGCCGTGGCCGTGCTGCACGACGTCAGTCACGAGCGCAAGCTGACACGCCAGATTTCATGGCAAAAGACGCACGACACGCTGACCGGCCTGATCAACCGGCGCGAATTTGAAAACCGGCTGGCCGCCGCGCTGGCTTCGGCTAAAAAGCAAGGCGAGGTCCATGCCTTGCTGTATCTGGATCTGGATCAATTCAAGGTCATCAACGACACTTGCGGCCATGAGGCTGGTGACGTGCTGCTGCAGCGCTTGTCGAGATTGCTGCAGATGCAAATGCGCGACGATGACATTCTGGCCCGTCTCGGCGGCGATGAGCTCGGTATCCTGCTGCCCGATTGCCAGCCCGGGCAGGCGCTGTCGATCGCCGAGCAGATCCGGCAATCGATCAAGGATTTCCGCTTCATGTGGAATGAGCGCAGTTTCGAACTCGGCGCCAGCATCGGCCTGGTCCACATAGACAAGAACGGCAAGTCGATGACCGAGCTGTTGATCGCCGCCGATGAAGCTTGCTACATGGCCAAGGAACAAGGCCGCAACCGGATTCATGTCTACCAAGGGTCCGACCTGATGCTGGCCCAGCGCCGCGGCGAAATGTTGTGGGTGGCGCGCCTCAGCGATGCGTTCGAACAAAGCCATTTCAAACTTTACGCAATGCCCATCGTCAAGCTGAACCCGCCCGCCGAACTGCACGACGAAGTGCTGATCCGGATTCAAAGCAAGAAAGGCGAACTGATATTGCCGGCGGCATTCATCCCGGCCGCCGAACGCTATGACTTGATGGTGTCAATCGACCGCTGGGTCATCAAGGCCGTTTGCTTCCACGTCAAATCGATGCGCGACAGCCTGCCCCAGCTCGATGCGTCCGAGGAAAGCCGGCACCACGCGCTGGCTCTGTATTCGATCAATCTGTCCGGCATGTCGCTGGGCGATCCGGCATTGCAGAACTACATTACCGAACAATTTTTCGAGTACGACATCGCGCCCGAGCAAATCTGCTTTGAAATTACCGAGACCGCCGCGATCACCAACCTGCAGGGCGCACAGGAATTCATGACCAGGCTGAAGGCGCTGGGATGCCGCTTTTCACTCGACGATTTCGGCAGCGGCTTGTCTTCATTCGCCTACCTGAAGGCGCTGCCGGTCGATTACCTAAAGATTGACGGCGTATTCATCCGCGATATCGCGATCAATCCGATCAATCACGCAATGGTCAAGGCCATCAACGAAGTCGGCCACGTGATGGGCATCCTGACCGTTGCAGAGTATGTCGAGGACGATGCAACGCTGGCCATCGTGCGCGCACTTGGCATCGATTACGCGCAAGGTTATGCGGTGGGCAAACAGCGACCGCTGGCGGCTGGCGCCGCGTGAATGTGGCTTTAACGCGTCACGCCAACGCCCCATGTCAATGCGGCATGCGCGGTCGTACAAGCGCGGCGCAAATTGCCAGATCGCCGGCGCCGCTGCCTCGGCGATCATGCTGATAGCGTCGGCAATCCTTTGCTACGCCAGCGTCGTCCATCCTTGCCGATCAGCATGACATCGACATCGGCCAGTGCCGCTGCCAGCGCCAACCCTTTTTCGGCGCCCAGCACCATCAGTGCGGTCGACAAACCATCGGCTTGCAAGCCCGACGGCGCCAGCACGGTGACGCTGGCCAGTTCGCCGGGCGAGTCGCCGCTGGCCGGATCGAAGATATGGTGGTGCGCAAAGTCCGGCGTAAACACCGTCTCGTAGTCGCCCGATGTGGCGACGCAGCGCCTCTGCAGCGCCAGCACCGCGGCCAGCGCATGCGGATCGCGCGGATCGCGGATGCCGACCGACCAATCCTGCTGCGCATCTTTCATGCCGCAAGCCGAGAATTCACCGGTATCGAGCAACGCATGGCGGATGCCGTGCGCCATCAGGGCCGCGCGCGCGACATCGACCGCATAACCTTGCGCAATGCCATTCAACGTAATTGCCATGCCGGGCTGCAGCAATGCGACACGCCGCTCATCGAACGCGAGCTGACGATAATCAACCAGCGCCATTGCGGCGCGGCGCTGCTCGTCGCCTGGCAACGCGCTGCGCGCAGCAGCGGCGCGGTAGGCATGCCACAGCGGCTGCACGGTGACATCGAATGCGCCATCCGTTTGCGCCGACAGCTTGCTGGCGCTAGCCAGCACGGCCAGCAGATGCGGGTCGGGCCGGTCGATGACACCGGTCCGGTTCAATTTCGCCACCTGACTGTCAGGCCGGTGCAGCGTCATCAGCCGGTCGATTTTCTTGGCCGCGGCGAGCGCATCGGCAATCGCCAGTTCGGCCTGATGCCGGTCGGTGTGCACGACCTGGATCGACATCGTGGTGCCGAACGCCAGGTCGGCGCCGCTGTAGAGTTGCATGCCTGCGTCGTTGCGATCCGGTGCCACGGCAAGGCCCAGGCCCAGCGTGCCCAGGCCCAGCGCGCCCGAGATGAATGTACGCCGCTTCATTGCGCCACTCCGGTTGCGCGCGCGATCGGGACGATGCGCGCGCGTTTTTTCTCCAGTATCAGTGGTGCGCAGCGCGCGTCGCTTTCATGGATGACGACGCAATCGAGGCACTGGAAACATTCATCGTAAGCGATCGTTCCGTTCGGGCGAATCGCTTTGTATTCGCAACTGTAACGGCAGGTTTGGCAAGGTGTACCGCAGGCGGCCCGGCGCGGCAGCCAGTCGAGAATGCGGAAACGTCCCAGCAGCGCCAAACCGGCACCGAACGGGCACATGTAGCGGCAAAAGAATTTATAGACGAACATCGACGCAATCAGCAAACCCGCTGCATACGCGACATACGGCCACGAACGGATGAAATTGAGCGTGATCGCCGTCTTGAAAGGCTCGACTTCGATCAGCTTGTCGGTCAGTTCGGCCGAAAAAAAGGCGCTCACGACAATGGCTGCCAGCACCGCATATTTGAGCAGCTTGAGGCGGGCATCGGTTTTTGCCTTGATCGCCAGTTGCGGAATCTTCATCGCCTGCGCCAGTTTGCCGGTCAATTCCTGCAACGCACCGAACGGGCATAGCCAGCCGCAAAACGTGCCACGGCCCCAGACGAACAGCGACACCAGCACAAAAGCCCACAACGTGACGGTCATCGGGTCATACATCAGGAATTCCAGGCTGCGCCCTGCCTTCAACGCTTGCAGCACGCTGGTGATGTTGACGATCGACAGTTGGCCTTGCGCATACCAGCCGATGAAGACGGCAGTAAACACCAGAAAGGCGCGCCGGAACCAGATGAAATACCGCTCATTCGCACTGAGCTTTTTTTGCAGAATCAGCGCGCCGGAAAGCACCAGCAGCCCGGCCAGCAAGATGCCGATTTCCCAGCGCCGCTGATGCCAGATGCTGTACCAGCCTTTATTATCGGGCTGGGCTGCGACGTAGAATCGGGATGGCAACGTCAGATCAAAGCGGAAATCGCGGCTGATCCGTTCAGGGTAAATCATGCCCTTGTTGCGCGTCACGTGCAGGTAGAATTCGAGCGGCAGCGCCGGATCAAGGCCGGACTGGCTGATCACGCGAAAGATCTTGAACCCATCCGCAGGCAGCCCGGGTTGCAGCGCCAGCTTCACGTCCAGATCGAGGTCGCGGATTTCGATCGGCAGCGAACCTTGCTTCAATGCCAGCCGGTCCGGCACGGCGCCGCGCGTGAAATCAGGCCCGACCGGGCCGTAGCGGCCGGTCGAGACCAGCATGATCGCATGGTCACCCGGCTCCAGGCGGTTTTGCAGCGTCTTCCAGCCAGCTTCGCCAAGCAGATTGCGCCCCACCGTCGGCACCGATACATAACTGACGTCGATATCGATGAACGGCGCATCGCGCTGGTCGAGCGCGATCGGATCGAGCCCTGCGCCGTTGGATCCGGCATACGCTTTTTCCATGTCGCCATTACTGATCATGGCGCGCTGCACCAGATCGCTTTTGCGCAATGCCGCCAGAGTCATCACCTCGAATTGGTCGGCCTTGACGCGCGCCACCAGATCCGGATCGCGGCCTTCGGCAAAGCCCAGTTTCTTGCGCGCCACCTTCAATGCCGACGACAGCGCGCTCTGGTTCAATATGCGCACCGATGCGGTCGCTTTCGAAACGCCATCGATATAGGCATTCGCGCCTTCGCGCTTCGAGCCGCTCATGCCACCGGTCGTGATCTTGATATTTTGCGTCAGCGACAACGACTTGTACTGGCTGACGAACTTGAACAACGGCGCCTCCCCAAGGCCGTCGAGAAATACCGGCTCATGTTGCGACAGCACCTGCA
>JBLHNV010000170.1:0-6577 GCA_047623125.1 Janthinobacterium sp.
CGGCAGCGCATGGTGCAGGTCGGCAAAAGCGTGGTGCAATGCGTTGTCGTGCCCCCGGCTACTACGCCAGAAGCGCGGCGTCAGCGCTGTTGTGAGCAGCGCGTGTAGCGTCAGCGCTGCCTTGGTCCGCCCTGGTATCACGGCGCGACCTTGCCAGAATGCAAGGTCGCTGCGCCGCAGACGCATGCCGATAGCCCGGTACAGGCGCGCCGCGACCAAGATGGCGCCACGCGCACGCAGCGGCAGGTAGGGTAAGCCCTGTTCGCCGCTCTGGTAATACACGTCGGCCTGATCGAGCAAGTCAGCCACGCAGCGGCGCAGCAGCGGTTGCAATGACTGGGCCGGAACAATCAGTTGCTGCGGCGCGAGCGCGCCGATGCGCGACGCCGGCAGGTAGCGTCGTCCGGCACGCGCATCTTCGCTGACATCGCGGCAAATATTGGTCAGCTGCATTGCAATGCCCAGATCGAGCGCATGGCGCAGCGCTGCCTCGTCGCGGACATCCAATACCTGGCACATCATCAGTCCGACCGTGCCGGCCACCCGGTAGCAGTAGCGCAGCAAGGCAGCGTCGTCTTCAACGCGCACCGGTTCCAGGTCCGAGGCGACGCCCCGGATCAGTTCCAGCATCAGCGCCGCCTCGATTCGGCATTCAGCCATCAGGGCCAGGGCGTCGCGCGTGGCCGGGTCATCCGAGCAGCCGGCAGCAATCTCCGCGCTCAGCAGCGCCAGAGCGCGCTGCGCATCCTCGACCGAGGTGCTCTCGTCAGCGAGGTCGTCGACATGGCGGCAGAAGCCGTACAGTCGCGTTGCGCGTGCCGCATGTACGGCGTTCAGCAAATGACCAGCCCAGTAGAAGCTGCGGCCCTTGGCGCGCAGCATTTGCCCGGCATTGGCCAGCGCGCGCTGCCGCTCCGGCGTGGGTGGCAATTGTGCCAGCATCACGCTGTCCCTGCTGCCGCACCGGCGGGCGGCATCATGGCAGTGGCCAGCGTGCCGGCCGGTGGAATCAGCGCATCGACGACCTTGGCCGAGCAGAGTACCCCCGGCAAGCCGGCGCCGGGATGGGTGCCGGCACCAGTCAGATAAAGATTCCTGATGCCTTCGGCGCGGTTGTGGAAGCGGAACCAGGCCGATTGCCGGAACAACGGCGCAACCGAAAAGCCGGAACCGTGCACGCTCAGGTAATCATGCTGAAAGTCTTCGGGCGTCTTGAAAAAGTCGGCGGTAATGCTTTGCTGTAACCCTGGCAGCAAAGTTGCATCGAGCGCGGCGACGATCCGGTTGCGCAGCAGCGGTCCTTGCTCCTTCCAGTTGATGCCGCCCTGCAGGTTGGGCACCGGGCACAGCACGTAGAAACTGTCGCAACCGGCCGGTGCGAAACTCGGGTCGGTGGCGGTAGGCCGGTGCAGATACAGAGAAAAGTCGTCGGCCAGCACCTTGCGCTCGAAAATGTCTTTCAGCAGTTCGCGGTAGCGTTCCCCCATCGAAATGGTGTGGTGCGCGACATCGGGATAAGTGCGCGTGGTACCAAAGTAAAGCACGAACAGCCCCATCGAATAATGCGCCGCGGCCAGTTTCAGGCGCGCCGACAGCGCCTGCTGACGCGGCTTGAGCATTGCACCATACAAGTGCGCCGCATCCGCATTCGACACCACCAGATCGGCGCTCAGCACTGCGCCGTTTTCCAGTTGTACGCCGGTAGCGTTGCCTTGTTCGACGCGGATCGATGCGACGGTCGTATTGAGCTGGACCTCGATACCCTGGCGCTGCATCAGTTGGCCCAGCGCTGCCGTGATCGCGCCGGTGCCGCCCATCGCAAAATGGACGCCGTAAGCGCGCTCTAAAAAATGGATCAGGCCATAAATGCTGGTGGTATTGAACGGGTTGCCGCCTACCAGCAGCGGCTGGATTGAAAACGCCTGGCGCAGTTTCGGGCTCGTCAGATAGCGCGATACCAGACCCCATACGGTCTGGTAACTGCCCAGCCCGATCAGGCGCGGAATCTGCCGCAGCATCGTCACCAGTCGATCGAACGGTTGGGCCGACAATTCGGTGAAGCCGACGGCAAAAATGCGTTTTGAATGGGCCAGTAAGGCCAGGTAGCCGGCGCAGTCGCGCGGCTCGATGCGGGCGATCTCGGCCATGGTCTGCTCGAGCGTGCCGCCGTAATCGAAGGTGTCGCCATCGGCAAATCGGAAGCGGTACCAGGGCGTGAGCGGCACCAACGTCAGATGGTCGGCCAGGCGTTCGCCAAACAGTTCGAATAGTTCTTCGAACAGGAACGGGGCGGTAATGACAGTTGGCCCCGCGTCGTGCCGGAAGCCGTCGCGCTCGAACACCTGGGCGCGCCCACCGAGCGCGCCGCTGCGATCAAGCAGCGTGACCCGGTAGCCCTTGGCGCGCAACCTGAGCGCTGCCGCAATACCGCCAAAGCCGGCACCGATGACGATGCCGTGCGCGCTGTCGTGGATGGCAGCGTCCCTCATAACCGCTGCGCCAGATGCCGTATCAGCGTTGTGAGCAAATCACCGGTGCCGTCAGGCAGTTTGGCGGCGGCGGCGGCGGCGCGCCCGAAATGGTGCTGCGCCAGGCGCGCTGCGGTGGCACGGGCATATACCTGACCGCCTGCTTGCAGCAACAGCACGATGTTAAATGAGCGCGCTATCTTCAGCGGATCGGAATCGATGCCGATGTCGTCGATGTCGTCAACGATCTGGTAACCGACGGCGAAGCTTTCGGCTGCGCATCTTGCGTTCGGCATAGCCTCGGTGCGCCCGGCAGCGAGCAGCACGAGTTCCGTCGGCAAGCTTAGCAGAGCGCCCGATTTGGCCATCGCCATCGCTTCGTAGCTGGCGATGTCGTCATGCTGCGGGCCGGCCAGATCCATGCATTGGCCGTGGATTGCTTTGGCGGTATGCGTCAGCGTCAGATTCAAAAGCGCCGGCAGGCGCGTCGTTTGGGTGAATTCACCCAGTGTGCCGTAGGCCATTGCCAGCATCAAATCACCGGCGCAAATGGCTGTGTTGTCACCAAATGCGCACCAGACAGTGGCCACGCCGTGGCGCAGCAGGTCGCGGTCCTGCAAGTCGTCATGGATCAAGGAAGCGTTGTGCAGCAGTTCGGCCGTGGTCGCGAGGGTGACGATATCAGCAGGCGCCAGTTGCAGGCTCAGCCCGGCATGAATGGCCAGGCGGGCGCGCACGCGCTGACCGCCACTGCGCAGATGGTAGGCAGCGGCAGCGGCCGCTTCGGATGGTAGTGTGTTTTTTGGTGAGTCGGTGCAACGGAATAAATTGCGTTCGACCGCATTCAGCAGTTTCTCGAAGGTAGTGGTGGTGGCAGTGTTAGTGATGGCCGCCGCAGTTTCGGGGGAGGGCATTGGAATGAGCACCTGATGAGGTGATAATACAGCTTGCGCATACATGGTTTCGCTCCAGCGATGAGGAAAATTGCGCCGGGGCCCACGGCCCTGGCGCATCAACATCCTGCTTATCAAGCGCGTGCGTCAGCGCCCAACTTGCGTCCGGGGGCCGGTGCAGCGGCGTGCTCGTCGGCGGCCGATTTGCGCACCGCGATCATGTACACCAGTACGCCGAATGCCGCTTTGGCCACGATGTCAGCGACCGTATATCCGACCTGAACAGCCGTGGTGGCAGCGCCGCCAGTAAAGCCGATCATCGGGAACACGAATACGACTGGATAGAAACACCATGACAGTACGGTCACCCAGCGTGCGGCACTGACCAGGCCGCGTGCCGATGCCGGCTGTGATGCGATCGATTTTTTCAGGCCGACAAACAGGTCATAGACGATGATCAGGAACGGAATCATGGCCAGCGACCACCAGAGCCAGCGCGTGCCGGGCACGCCGGAAATTTCACCGGGGTAACCGAGCACGACCATCAGCGCAGCCAGCAGGCCCAGCTTGGTGCTTTTTGCCACGGTTTCGGCTTGCGACAAACGCATTACCAGGATCAGTTCGATCAACAGCAGCGGCACCGTAAGCAACCAGTCGACATAACGATAGGCGTCATTGAATTTGATGCCGGTGGCCGTCACCTGTCCTGCCACCACGGTGTAGGACGCTTCCCATGAGGCGAAAATACGGATGTAATGATAGGCGGCGATCAGTGTCACCAGACCGGTGACGGTAAGGGCTGTCTTGTAGGGCGCCGCCACCTGTGAACGGCCCAGAAAAAAGAAGATCGTTGCTGCCCCCATCACGGCAATGGCAAATGAAAACGCGTTGTAAACCAGTTCAAACTGTCCTACGGTAATTGCATCCACGAATACTCCGATTATTGTAATGTCGCTAGTTGGTTGCTGTCGTTTCGATGCAAAACGAATCAGTTGCTGATCCGCCTGCCTGTATCAAAGCCATCATTCGGGAGCTCTTTCGGTACCGCATTCGGCAGTGCGCTCGGCTTCAGCAGCGGCGATGAAATGCATGATCGTCGCGGTGTAATGCCGGTCGGGACAACAATTGCCCCGGAGCGCATCTTTTACAAACTGCACTGCCATCAAGGACGTGAATAACGCCGGTGATGCTTCGAGTTCCTCGATGGCAGCCTGGAATGCAGTATCGCTAATGTCTTCTTCGAGCAGCTGTAGTACACGTTCGATGTTGTCGCTGCCTGGTATAAAGTTCAAAAAGACCTCGTTGAAATGGCTTTGTTCAGTAATGGACGTATGTCGGAACCAATAGTTGCACGCGCGCGAAAAATAAGTGAGCGCACGGTATTGATCGGCATGAGGAGTTGTTCGGCGATTTCCTGGTAACTCAGGTCGTCGAGTTCGCGCAGCAGGAATGCATTGCGCATGCGCGGCGACAGGTTCGTGATCGACTGTTCTATGCCTGCCATCAGTTGCAGGCCGCACAGATGCTCGTCCGGGCCCGGTACGCTGCCTTCCCAGCTGGCATTTTCGGGAAGTGACATGGTTTCGGTCAGCAGGTCCATCGGGACCGCGTTTTCGGCGCGCACCTGGCCGTCCCTGAAGTACGACATCGTCAGGTTGCGCGCGATCGCGTACAGCCAGGTCGAAAATGCACTTTCGAAACGGAACCCGGGCAAGGCGCGGTAAGCGCGCAGAAACGCCTCCTGAGTCAGTTCTTCGGCCACTGCGGCATTGCGCACCGAGGCGTTGATCTGCGCAGCTACTCGGCGCTGATATTTTGTTACCAGTACCTCGAAGGCGCGCAGGTCACCGTCGCAAAAGCGCCGGATTAACAAGTCGTCCACTTTGCCGATCTCGGACAGTGCAGGCCTTGGGTGCGCGATTGGCAGCGTTGATATCATATTAACCTTGGGCAAACCTATCGGATAGAGACGGCTTTGCCGAATCAATATTTTTTTGCCTACAGTTTATGATAACAAATTTCTTTAAAGCATGTTTAATGGCTACTTTTTTCCGGCAAACTGACGGTGGCGAATGCGATCGGCAAGAGCGATGCGTCTGTCCCGATGCGTGAGTTCGACGGCCAGTGCGATTTTTGAGTTCTGTCGCATTAGCCGAGTCGTTGCCCGGATCGGGTAGGCTATGACGCCTCAAAAACTGGACGATCCGACATGCTCAGCTTTAAAGGAATGCGTTTTTCGATCGACGTCATCCTGGTCTGCATTCGCTGGTACGCGGCCTACTCGCTGAGCTACCGGAACCTCGAGCAAATGATGGAAGAGCGCGGCGTGTCGGTGGACCATTCATCGATCAACCGATGGGCGATCCGCTTCCTGCCGCTCATCGAGAAGTTCTCGCGCAAGCACAAGCGCAAGGTCGGCACGAGCTGGCGAACGGATGAAACGTACATCAAGGTCAAGGGCGTCTGGAAGTATCTTTACCGTGCAGTCGACAAGGAAGGAAAGACTGTCGACTTCCTTCTGACGGCACACGGTGACATGGCTACGGCCAGGCGGTTTTTCGACAAGGCCATCCGTGAGAATGGCGCCTCGGACAAGGTCACGATGGACAAGAGCGGAGCCAACAAGGCTGCCGTCGACGAGATCAACCGCAGCCAGGAGGTCCCGACCATCGTACACCAGATCAAATACCTCAACAACATCGTCGAACAGGACCATCGCGCGATCAAGCGCGTGACCAGGCCGATGCTCAACTTCACGTCATTCCGGTCTGCCAGCAATGTGCTTGCCGGCGTCGAGCTCATGCATATGATCCGCAAGGATCAGTGCGCGATCGATGGCATCACTGCCATGGCATTCGCCGACCAGTTTTATGCGCCGGCAGGGCAAATCCGTCCAGTGTAATCCGGGACCATGCCGAGCACGGAAAAGTTCGTCTCGCGCTCAACAACACGACAGAACCCTATTTTTTGCCATCATGGGAAGGTCAAGTCCAAACCGAGCATCCTGGCAAGGACGAAGGTGAAGAGCACCAGACCCAGGAGCGATAGCACGAAGACTGCGGCCACCTTGCCGCACGCGCGCAGCACCGCGCGCTTCTCCATCTCCTTCTCCTTCTTCCCTTGATCGTAATGCCACTTGATGGCGAAGAACATGCCCGTGCCGAGCACGAGTACCTTGAACGTCACTAAGACTATAGGGATCCAATCCATCATTTT
>JBLHNV010000171.1:0-6534 GCA_047623125.1 Janthinobacterium sp.
CCTTGCTGGCCGAACCGCATGTTGCCACCATCGCCGGGCAGCGCATCGCGCTGTTGCATGGCGATGCGCAGTGCACCGACGATGTCCATTACATCGCATTTCGCAACCAGGTACGCCAACCGCAATGGCAAGCGCAATTCCTGGCCCAGCCATTGGCGCAGCGCCACGCGATCATTGCAGGATTGCGCAACGATAGCCGGACCGAGCAAAGTGGCAAAACCAGCGACATCATGGATGTCACGCCGCTGGCGATTGCGCAAGTGTTCATGGATACCGCAACCACGCTGATGATTCATGGTCACACGCACCGGCCCGCGCTGCATGCGCAAGGCGCATTGCTGCGTTATGTATTGCCGGACTGGGATCTGGACACGGCCCCCGAGCGGGGCGGCTGGATTGCCGTGCACGCCGACGGCACCCTCCATCGCCATGATCGCAACGGCGCAGAGATCGCTTGAGCGAAACTGGCGGCACAAACTTGTTGCGCGCACGTGCGGCATCAACGCGCTGGCACAACCTGGCTGCGTAAATCGAATGCACAAAATTTATGCATCGACAGCAAAAACCGCCTTCTGAAACAACAAGGGGCGCGGCAGCTTGCGCCCCGCCCCCCATTACGCTTTACAGACCTTCAGCAGCTCAGAGGCGCTCGATGATCGCAGCGATGCCCTGGCCACCGCCGATGCACATCGTGATCAAGCCATAGCGCTTGTTGGTGCGGATCAATTCATACAGACACTTGACCGTCAAGATGGCGCCACTGGCACCGAGCGGATGGCCGAGGGCGATCGCGCCGCCATTCGGGTTGGCACGGGCCGGATCGAAATCGAGTCCCTTGCAAACGGACAATGACTGCACGGCAAACGCTTCATTCGACTCGATGACATCGATGTCATTGAGCGTCAGGCCGGCGCGCTTGAGTGCCAGTTTGACGGCAGGGATCGGGCCGGTACCCATGATGGCCGGGTCGACGCCGGCCACGGCATAAGACACCAGGCGACCGAGCGGCGTCAGGCCGGCACGTTCGGCAGCGCCCGCTTCCATCAGCACGCAGGCAGCGGCGCCATCGTTGAGCGTCGAAGCATTGCCGGCGGTCACGGTGCCGCCTTCCTTCTTGAATGCCGGGCGCAGTTTGGCCAGGGATTCCAGCGAGGTGTCGGCTTTCGGACCTTCATCGGTATCGAACAGCACGACGCCTTTACGGGTCTTGATTTCAACCGGGACGATCTGCGACTTGAAATGACCGGCAGCGATGGCGGCCACTGCGCGGCGCTGGCTTTCGACAGCAAATGCATCTTGCTGCTCGCGCGTGATAGCGTATTTTTCGGCAATGTTTTCAGCGGTGATGCCCATATGACCGGCGCCAAACGGATCGGAAACGGCGCCCACCAACATGTCGATCATCTTGGTATCGCCCAGGCGTGCGCCCCAGCGTGCGGCCGGCATCACAAAAGCGGCGCGGCTCATGGTCTCGACACCGCCGCCGACGGCGATATCGGTATCGCCCAATTGAATTGCGTTGGCAGCCGTGATAATCGCCTGCAAGCCGGAACCGCACAGGCGGTTCAGCGTCAGTGCCGCCGATTCATTGACCATGCCGGCGTTGATGCCCGCCACGCGCGACACATACATGTCACGCGCTTCGGTATGGATGACATTGCCTAAAACGATCTGACCGGCTTCAGCTGGATCAATGTTGGCGCGCACAAATGCTTCTTTGACGGCAATGGCGCCAAGATCAGATGCCGTGATATCTTTCAACGTACCGCCGTAGGAGCCGATAGCGGTGCGGGCGGCACCAACGATAACCACATCTCTTGCATTAGCCATGTTCATTCCTTTATTGATTAATTGTTGCTGTCTCAACTGCGCTTGCGCGAATGCCACGTTGTCATTGCGGTCAATAATTATAACGCGCTGGGTTAGGGCTTATCTCTGGCAAATTCAACAATTTTTTTGCGGTGCGTCATGATTTTAAATTCTTCCTATGCGCAAAATCAACATGACAATGCGAATGCTTCTACTTTTTTTAAAATAACGCCAAAAACATGATTATCTGGTGATATAGTCACCTACAACACCAAAACAACAAACCACAGTGCTGGCGACTATTTGCATGCTGCCTGGCATCCCCGACCAAAAAGGGATCACAACGATGCGCATCGGATTCAATGACCCTGCGCCGGGCCGGCGCCAC
This sequence comes from Janthinobacterium sp., assembly GCA_047623125.1. Classification (GTDB taxonomy): domain Bacteria; phylum Pseudomonadota; class Gammaproteobacteria; order Burkholderiales; family Burkholderiaceae_D; genus Janthinobacterium. Next base: position 2,198 of record JBLHNV010000171.1, read on the forward strand.
AGTGGACTAGATGGATCAGAACAGGAAGGTATTTGATGAGCATCGGATGGCATGACAATGCACCTATCTACCGCCAGCTGAAGGAACGGGTGGTCGGCATGCTGCTCGACGGCTTGCTGCAACCTGGCGATGCACTGCCCTCGGTGCGCCAGGTTGCCGCCGATTATCAACTCAACCCGATGACCGTTGCCCGCGCCTACCAGGAACTGGTCGATGAAACTTTAGTAGAAAAACGAAGGGGACTGGGCATGTATGTGATTGAAGGAGCGCGCGACAAATTGCTCGCCAGCGAGCGCGCACGTTTCATCGGCGAAGAATGGCCGGCATTGCTCGAGCGCGTGCACCGCCTTGGCCTCGATCTGGAACAACTGCCGCGTTCGCCAATGCCGGGAGCGGCGACATGAGCGCCGTCATTTCAGCGCGCCGCTTGAGCAAGCATTATGGCAAGCAAGCCGCGCTCGACAACATCAGCTTCGAGATCGGACGCGGGCGCATCGTCGGCCTGGTCGGCCCCAACGGCTCCGGCAAGACTACAACGCTGAAGGCGCTGCTCGGTTTGACCCAATTCAAGGGCAGCTTGTCGGTGCTCGGACTGGACCCGCGCACCCAGCGCGATGCACTGATGCAGGAAGTGTGCTTCATCGCCGACGTCGCGATCTTGCCGCGCTGGCTGAAGGTTGGCGCGGCGATCGATTTCATCGAAGGCGTCCACCCGCGCTTCGACCGCAAAAAAGCCGAGCGCTATCTGGCCAATACCAAGCTTGTGCCATCGATGAAAGTGAAGGCCATGTCCAAGGGCATGGTGGTGCAACTGCACCTGGCGCTGGTGATGGCGATCGACGCCAAACTGCTGGTGCTCGACGAACCGACGCTGGGACTCGACATCTTGTACCGCAAGCAGTTTTACCAGCACCTGCTGGAAGATTACTTCGATCACGAAAAGACCATCGTCATCACGACCCACCAGATCGAGGAAGTCGAGCATATCCTGACCGATCTGCTGTTCATCCGCGACGGCAAGATCATCCTGTCTGCATCGATGGATGAAGTCGGTGAACGCTACACCGAAGTGATGGTCGCGCCCGAGCATGCCGTTGCGGCCCAAGCGCTGCAACCGATCGCCACGCGCAGCGTGTTTGGCAAGTCGGTGATGCTGTTCGACGGCGTACCGCGCGCCGAACTGGCGCCATTCGGCGATGCCCGTACGCCCAGCGTGGCCGACCTGTTCGTGGCGACAATGAAAGGATCTGATCAATGAAAACGATGCAATGGCTGGTCCGGCGCGAACTGTGGGAGCATCAGGGCATGCTGCTGCGCGCGCCGCTCGTCGTCGCCATTCTGATGGCGCTGTTTGTCGGCGTGATGCTGCTGTCGGGCCACAACATGGTGTTTTCATTCAATGGCCAGCAAGCCACGCTGACCGAGGCGATCAACGGCGCTTATCTGAGCGACGTCCGCAAGAGCGCATTGCTGGCCATGATGGCCGGCAGCTACATGGCCGCTTCCGCGCCGATTTTCCTGATGCTGGGCTTTCTGGTCTTTTTTTATTGCCTGAGCGCACTACATGACGAGCGCATGGACCGCAGCTTGTTGTTCTGGAAGTCGTTGCCAGTGTCCGACAGCAGCACCGTCTTGTCAAAAGCATTGGTGGCACTGGTGGTGGCGCCGGCAATCGCGATCGCGATCGGCACCGCCTTGTCGCTGCTGCTGCTGCTGATGCTGTGCATTGCTCTGGCGCTGAAGGGACTCAATCTGTTCCCGGCCTTGCTATCGATGCCGGCGCTGTACCTGACGCCGCTGCGGGTCGTCGCCTTGCTGCCGATCTATGTGTTGTGGGCTTTGCCGACGGTGGGCTGGCTGCTGATGGTATCGAGCTGGGCGCGTTCGAAAGTATTTCTGTGGGCTGTCGGCGCACCGCTGCTGAGCGGCGCGTTCGCGCTCTGGGCCGACAAGGCATATGAACTCGGCTGGAACGGCGCCTGGTTCATGCAAGACATCGTCGCGCGCGTGCTGCTGGGAGCGACGCCCGGTGCATGGCTGCTGTTCGACCAGCAACAACGCGCCGACTTGATGGGCCAGGCACAGCAGCAGTTCGATCTGGCCGGCATCGTCAGCCATTCATGGATGATGCTGGGCAGTGCCAACCTGTGGCTAGGCGTCCTGGCCGGGTGCGCCATGATGGGCGCGGCGATCCGCTTGCGGCGCTGGCGCGAGGAAGTCTGAACCTGGATTTCCAGGCCAGCGCCAGGGCTGGCAACGCCGGTCCTGGCGCGCAGAGCGGGCGTGCGCGCCGATCCGAGGGTGCGCTACTCGAACTGCTTCTTGAACGATTCGAACTGCGCCGCCAACTGGTCGATGTCGCTGCGCAATTGCAGCACTTCTTGCTCCAGTTGTACCACCCGGCTGCCGGACTGGGGCAATGCAACCGCGCTTGAGAAGCTCGACGCAGTTTCTTGCTGCGCCAATGCGTCACCACCGGCCAGCAACTGGCCGTAGCGCGGTTCCTTGGTGCCAGGCGCCAGAGTCAGGCGCGCCACCAGCGGCGGATATTTATCGATCAAAAATTGCAAGCCGGTTTCAACATCGGCGACCGAACGAAATTCGTGCAAGCGGCCACTGCGGGTGCGGATTTCTCCCGCCGTTTGCAGACCGCGCAGCATCAGTATCGTCAGGATCGCCAGCTTGTCTTGCTCCAACGACCATTTGACGCGCATCCGGTGCTCGTATTTGGTGACCCGCGCGCCAGCCTGAGTGATGCCGTTGACGAACTTGCGCTGCATCAGGCGCTGCAACACATCTTGTACCGTCTCTTCCGACAGCGCCATGACCGGATCGCGACTCGACGATTGATTGCAGCCATTCGTGAGCGCATTGAGCGACATCGGGTAATTGTCCGGTGTCGTCGCTTCTTTTTCAGCCATCACGGCCAGCACGCGGATCTCGAACGCATCGAGCACGGCAACGCCTTCGGGGCCGGTATCTGAACCGGCGCTGAGTTTGGCCTGATTCAATTCAATGTTCATATGACTGTCCTTAGTCGACGAGCTTGTTGAGTTGGGCCGGATCGAATTTATCGCTTTCTTTCAAACCCTGGCAAGTGATCCCGGCCGCCTTCATGCTGCCCATGATGTGCTCGATCTGTTGCTCTTGCAGCACGGCGCGGTTGATCAAGCCATGCAAGGCTTTCGACAACGGGTCGTCGCCGCCGGGCGTGACGCCGTAGGCGGCAAACAAGCCGGCAGCAGGGTCGTCCTTCGATTTGGTTTTCTGGATGATGTGGGCCGGGTTGCCGACCGCCGTCGCGCCGGGCGGCACTTCCTTCAGCAACACGGCGTTGCAGCCGACCTTGGCATAGTCGCCGAGCGTAAAATTACCCAGCACCTTGGCGCCGGCGCCAATGATGACGCCGCGCCCCAGCGTAGGATGGCGCTTCAAACCGCTGGTGAGCGAAGTGCCGCCCAGCGTTACGCCCTGGTAAATCGTGCAATCGTCGCCGACAACGGCGGTTTCGCCGATGACAACGCCGAAACCATGATCGATGAAGACGCGGCGCCCTATCGTGGCACCCGGATGAATTTCAATGCCGGTGATGATGCGCGCCAGATGAGCGATGAAGCGGCCCAGCCATTTCATGTCATGGCTCCAGCACCAGGCGGCCCAGCAATGCATCATGACGGCATGGAAGCCCGGATAGCAGGTCAAGACCTCCCAACTGTTGCGGGCGGCAGGATCGCGTTCGATAATGCTGTTGATGTCTTCGCGCAGGAGATGGAACATGAGGCTGTGGAATTGGTCTATGGAACACCATGGTAGCCGATTGCGCCAGCCGCTGCAGACACATCGCTGGCAACAGACTTTTGCGCCCGGCCATGACAGCAATATCGCCATGGCCGGGCGCATGAAGAAAATGCCCGCCAGCGCAGCGATGGCGGGCATTTCAGACCGGCGTGCAAGGGGGACGACCGGTCAGATACGACCGGTAAGGTACGACTGCCGGTCAAGCTGGCACGCGCGCCGTTCAGCCTTCCTTGGCGATACGCTGGCGGCGTGCTTCGTACAGGCAGACGCCGGCGGCAACCGATACATTCAAGCTCTCTACCGAGCCGAACATCGGAATGCTGACCAGCAAGTCGCACGTTTCGCGCGTCAAACGGCGCATGCCCTCACCTTCCGAGCCCATCACGAGCGCGGTCGGACCGCTGAAGTCGGCTTCATACAAGCCTTTTTCGCCATCGTCGGTGGTGCCGATCAGCCAGATATCGCGTTCCTTCAATTCGCGCAAGGTGCGCGCCAGGTTCGTCACGGTGATGTAAGGCACCGTCTCGGCAGCGCCGCTG
>JBLHNV010000172.1:0-6527 GCA_047623125.1 Janthinobacterium sp.
CTCGATCTTGGCATGCATGGCTCGACGACCCTGCTCGGCCTCGACGGCGCCATACGTGTCAGAAGGACGGCAGGACAGAATATATTTAGTGAACAGTTACCAGAAAGCACCATGCGTATGCTGCTTGCCATCGGTGACAATGGCGGCACATTCACTAAAAAGTCAGCCATCGACGGCATTGAGCGCATCTATTTCTACCGCCGCATACAGCCCTACAGCATGGCGATCTTGGTCGGACTGGCGACCGAGGAAGTGCTGCTGCCTCACATGAAAGGGCGCGCCACGCTGCTGTCTCAGGCGGCACTGGCGACGTTACTGATCTTGGCATTAGGCATTATTTTTTCAGTGCATCAAAGCCAGCTGCTGCGGGAAATCAAAGCGCGCAAGCAGGCAGCGGAACGACTCAGCACCAGCAAACAGCGCATGGCGCTGGCGCTCGATGGCGCGAACCTGGGCATGTGGGATCTGGATATGACCAAAATGGAATATGTCCCGGATGCGCGTCTGGCAGCCATGCTCGGCTACAGCGTGGATGACATCGGGATGAACTGGCCAATGTATCGGGATAACCAAACCCAGATCAGGGCTGCGCTGTACCCGCATCTGAAGGGGTACACGTCGGATTTCGAGCTGATCTACCAATTGCGCCACAAACGAGGACACTGGGTCTGGCTGCTGGTAAGAGGCAAGGAGGTCCAACGCAATTCGAAAGGACGTGTGGAGCGGATGGTCGGCACTGCGTTCGACGTCACCGAACGCGTGCAAGCGGAGCAGCAACTCTCGGAACTCAATGGGCAGCTCGATTTGCGCGTCAAAGAAGCCGAAGCGGCCAACCGGGCCAAAAGCAACTTCATCGCCAACATCAGCCATGAACTGCGTACGCCGATGAACGCCGTCATCGGCATCGGCTATCTGCTTGAACAGAACGACTTGCCAGGCGAATCGAATGCGCTGGTGCGCAAACTCGGTGTCGCCGGCAACACCCTGATGGGCGTCATCAATGATGTGCTCGATTTTTCAAAAATCGAAGCCAATTGCATGACCATCGAGCAAGTCGAATTTAATCTGGAGGATGTGCTGGCTGACCTGTCGGCCATCATGTCGATCGAGGCAACAAAAAAACAGCTTGCGCTGGTCATCACCGCACCCCAGAAAAGGGACATCAACCGGTTGAAAGGCGACAAACTGCATCTGAAGCAGATCCTGCTCAATCTGGTGGGCAATGCCATCAAATTTACCGAACGCGGCGAGGTCAGCCTCAACATCAGCGTCGCGACCGAATCGGCGCAACAGATCAGGTTGCGCTTCGCCGTACATGATACCGGCATCGGAATCGCGAAGGATCGACAGGAAACCATTTTTGACTCGTTTGCGCAAGAAGATGAATCAACTACCCGCCGCTTCGGCGGTAGCGGACTGGGGCTGACCATCAGCCGCCGGCTCGTTACGCTGATGCAGGGAAAAATAGGGCTTGTCAGCGAGCAAGGCAAAGGCAGCCAGTTCTGGTTCACGCTGAACTTCACACGGGCAATGCCCGAGGACAACGTGCATGACCATGCGGCGCCCGACGACACGCTCTGCGCAATCGAACCCGTCACCGTCATGCGCAACAGAAAACAAGAACAGCGCTTGCTCGGCGTACGCATCATGGTCGTCGACGATAGCGACATTAACCGGGATGTGGCCCAGCGCATCCTCGCTGGCGAGGGCGCCAGCGTGACACTCGCCAGCGACGGCAGACAGGCAATCGACAGCTTGCTGGCCAAACCGAACCAGATCGATCTGATCTTGATGGATGTCCAGATGCCGGTGATGGATGGCTATGCGGCAACCCGCCTGATCCGCGCCAATCATGAACTGAGCGCCGTGCCCGTCGTTGCGCTCACTGCCGGTGCCTTCAGCGCACAGGAAGATGCCGCCAGAGATGCCGGCATGAACGGCTTCATCGCCAAGCCCTTCAACGTCAATAACACCGTCGCGATGATCCTCAGGCTGACCGGCCGGCCCAAGAGCGGCGAACTGGCCGATGATGCTGCCATCAATAACGCTGCCAGTAGTGCCATCACAAAACTGCCCGGCATCGCGCTCGATGCCGGACTTGCCAACTGGAAGAGTGAACGCATCTACCGGCAATACCTGCGCAAGTTTACCAATACTTACGCCGGTAGCGTACACAGCATCGCACAAGCCGAACCGCTGCAGGCGCGCGCGATCGTGCACAAGCTGGCCGGTGCTGCCGCCAGCTTGCAACTGGTGCAAGTGGCGCTGCAAGCGAGGCAAACCGAGCAAGTGCTACGCAGCGGTGAAGATCCGATAGCGGCACTGGCCGCCTTGCAGGAGGCGCTGGACACCGCGCTGGCCTCGATTGCGAGTTACGCGCCCCCCTCCTCTGTTGCCAATGTCAGCGATGAAGTGACGACGCCAAATTGATCAATTTTTTATTCATCTGGCCGAAACCAGTCTGAATCCCCATCGACAAAGAGAGCAACAACATGATTTCTGGAGCAAGCGTACTGGTCATCGAGGACGAGGAAATCGCTTCGGCATTGATCGGCTTGATATTAGCCGAGCATGGACATCAGGTGACAAACGCCTGCGATGCCGAAACCGCCTGGAAGATTCTGAAAAGCGGACAACTGTTCGATGCCATCTTGCTCGACCGAGGCTTGCCCGGCATGGATGGCATCACGCTGCTCCATAGAATCAAAGCGGACGCGCAATTGAGCAAGATACCGGTCATCATCGAAACCTGCCTCGATGACTCTAGCAGCCTGCGCGAAGGCATCGAAGCCGGCGCCTATTACTACCTGACCAAGCCGCTGCAAGCGCCGTTGCTGCTGGCAGTGATGCAAACGGCCATTGCACAGTATCGTGAATTCGCCGCGCTGCAAACGGCGATGCAGTACACAGGGCAACGCCTTTCCTATCTGACCGAAGCCAGTTTTAGCTATCGCAGCATGGACGATGCACATGCACTGGCCCGGTCCCTGGCTGAGCTGTGTCCCGACCCGGCCCGGGCCGTGTTGGGATTGCAAGAGTTGCTGGTCAATGCAGTCGAACACGGCAGCCTCGGCATCAGTTATGCCGAAAAGACCGCACTGTTGATCGACAATTTTCTGGACCAGGAGCTGGAACGGCGGGCTGCAGATCCGACCTGGAGCGCGCGCCGGGTCAGCGTGCAATTCGTGCGCACTCCCGAGTCGATTCGCTTCACGATACAAGATGAAGGCAATGGTTTCGCGTGGCAAGATTACCTGGAAATGTCGCCCGAGCGCGCATTCGATCCGAATGGACGCGGCATCGCCATGGCACGCATGGTCAGCTTCGACGACATGCATTATCTGGGTTGCGGCAATGTAGTGGAAATCACTATCCGCACTGCCTGAACCTGTCGTGGTCCGATTGCATTGTGTGCGCTACGCTATCGGGTCGCCAGCGCGGCAGATCACTGCTAACATGGCGCCATGAATCTGCCGCTACCCCGCTCATCGCTGACTGCCCGTTTCAAGCACGGCGTGCTCGACTGGTTCGCCAGTTGGTGGTGCATCGTGCGTTTTTCACTGTTGATTTTTTCGCTGGGGCTGACCCCATCGAGCTACAACCATAACAACCGCCGCGCGATTGCACGCCAACTGGTGCTCGCCTCAAGCGCGAATCTGCTGTGGTTCACGGTGCTGGCATCGTTGATCAGTTTGGTGCTGATCCGCATCGTCGTGGTCACAGCATTGAGCTATGGCTTGTCCAAATATGCGCTGGAAATGGTGGTGCGGGTACTGGTGCTGGAATTGATTCCGCTGACGGCGGCGCTGTTCGTCGCGCTGCGCTGCACCTTGCCCGACGGCCTCGAATTCGCGCAACTGCGCGCCAGCGGCGCATTCAAGGATTTGCCGCGCCAGGGCATCAGTACACTGCAACGCGAATTTTTACCGCGCGTGCTGGCCGGACTGTTTTCGGTCTGGCTGCTGGCCGCCGTCAGTTGCGTCGCGGCACTGGTGCTGGCCTACCTTACGGTCTACGGCTTCACGCCATGGGCACTGGCAGGCTACACGCGCATCGTCGGCCATATCTTCAATCCGACCGTGGCCACAATCTTGCTGATGAAAGTACTGTTTTTCAGCCTGGCCGTCGCACTGATTCCACTGGCATCATCGTACCGCACAAACGATGCGCTGAGCTCGCACCGCCAGCTCACGTCCAGGCATGGATTGCTGGACATGGTGCGCCTGTTTTCGGTGATCCTGCTCATTGAAGTGAGTTCGCTGATGTGGAATTACTATTAATTTTATTTGCAACAACATCGTCAACATCGTTTTCAACAACATCACTACAGCCACCCCTGAGAACTCATGACCGAATCGAACCAATCAGATCCACACTCGCCGCCGCAAGGTGACGCGCCGATACCCGTCACCACCGAAGTGCCGAATGCCGGCATCAAGGCCGCGCTGCTGCTGTTGCTGCTGGCGGTGCTGGTCATCGGATCGGTGATCTATGTGCTGTATGCGCGCGGCATATTCGAATCGACGCAGCGCCTGGTGCTGATGGCCGACAATTCGGAGGGCGTTACGGTCGGCATGGATGTCACGTTCTCGGGCTTTCCGATCGGGCGCGTCAGCCGTATCGAACTGAGCGACGAGGGCAAGGCGCGCATGCTGGTCGACGTGCCGCTCAAGGATGCCAAATGGCTGCGCAGTTCCAGCATCTTCACGCTCGAGAGCGGACTGGTGGGCGGATCGCAGCTGCGCGCCTTCAGCGGCATACTGAGCGACCCGCCTTTGAAAGATGGCGCGATGCGACAACTGCTGGTCGGCGACGCCAGCGATGAAATACCGCGCGTGCTGGCCGCCATCAAGGAACTGGTGCAAAACCTGTCGGCGCTGACGAACAACGATTCGGCGCTCGACAACACGCTGCGCAACGTGCAAACGGCAAGCGCAAGGCTGAGCGGCCCGAATGGCGCCATCGGCGTACTGGTCGGCGACGACAAGAACGCAAAACAGCTGATCGAACGCACCAGCGCACTGCTGACCAACATCGACAAGATGACCATCAATGCTGGCAGCCTGATCGGCAATGCCGACCGGCGCGTGTTCGGCAAGGATGGCGTGATGAACGATGCCCAGGCCACGATCGTCGAGTTGAACAGTTTGCTGAGCGAAGCGCGGGCCAGCCTGAAGAAGATGGATGCGGTGCTGGTCGAAGCGCAGGCGGTTGGGGCCAATGTCCGCGTCGCGAGCGCCGACCTGGGCGCGCTGCGCGCCGATGTCGACATCAACCTGCGCCGAATAGAGCAACTGGTCAACGACATCAATCGAAAATGGCCATTCGCGCACGACACGGAGATCAAACTGCCATGAGAATGACATCCATTTCGCGGCGTTCGCCGGCATTGCTCGGCGCCGTCACCATTGCGATGACTTTGTTTTCCGGCTGCGCCAGCAAGGTCCAGCCCGACTGGCAAATGAATGCGGACAGCTCGATCACACGCTTCCAGCAAGCTTACCTTGTTGGCAATGCGCTGGTCGAAACGACCGAATTCAAGCGCGCCCGCGAACAGGTCGCGCGCACCGGCAAGATCGACCTGGTCATCCGCGTCGAACTGATACGCTGCGCAACCAGGGTCGCCAGTCTGGTGTTCGAGGATTGCGCCGGCTACCAGAAACTGCACCAGGATGCCGCGCCGCCTGAACGCGCCTATGCGCGTTATCTGGCAGGCGAGACTACCGATGCGGCATTGCTGCCACAGCAACATCGCCCGATTGCCAGCGGCAATGACACGCCAGCGGCAAGCGCCGTGCTTGACATCAAGGATCCGCTGGCGGCGCTGGTCGCTGCCGGCGTGTTGCTGCGCACCGGCCGCGCCAGTCCTGCCGTGCTGGACTTTGCCGTCGAGACGGCGTCAAACCAGGGCTGGCGCCGGCCCTTGCTGGCGTGGCTGGGCGTGCAGGCACAACGCGCAGAACAGGCTGGCGCAACGATAGCGGCGCAGCGCTTGCAGCGCCGCATCGCCATTGTCCGGGGCAACGAGTGAGCGCATGAGATCAAACTCATGCGCTCCCCTTTTGAATCGAAGAAGTCAATCAAGCATGTTGAACTGAAAGAAATGATCCAGCCATGCACCAAAAGAAAATAAAACTGTTGTCCATCCTTGCTCTTGGCTGGGCCTGCGCTGCCAGCAACCACGCCGCCGCCGATGAAGCGGCCAGCATCAAGACGGCCATGGACCAGGAGATCATGCCACTGATGCAGCAATACAAGATTCCAGGCATGGCCATCGGCGTCACCATCGATGGCCGACGTTACTTTCACGAGTATGGCGTGGAGAACATCGAAACCCGGCAACCGATCACCGTCAACACGCTGTTCGAGATCGGATCGATCAGCAAGACCTTTACGGCGGCACTGGCGTCCTATGCCCAGGTCAACGGCAAGCTGTCATGGCTTGACAGCACCAGCACGCATTTGCCGGCGCTGCGCGCAAGCAGCTTTGACCAGATCAGCTTGCTGAATCTGGCCACCCATACCTC
>JBLHNV010000173.1:0-6489 GCA_047623125.1 Janthinobacterium sp.
GCGCGAAATCAAGGAACTGCTGTCGACCAAGGCTGAGACCAGCATCGACGCGGTACTCAACTCAGGCGAGGAGGTGCACTTGCGCATCACGGCGGCCCAGTTGGTCGAACTGACGCAGCATCTGGTCGCCAAGACGATGACATCGGTCAAAAAAGCGCTGCGCGACGCCAGCCTGGATGCCGACGATGTTGATGGTGTCGTCATGGTCGGCGGCGCGACGCGCATGCCGCAGGTGCAGCGTGCCGTCAGCGAGTTTTTCCACACCACGCCGCTGGCCAATATCGACCCGGACAAGGTAGTTGCGCTGGGCGCCGCGATCCAGGCCAATTTGCTCGCAGGCAATCGTAGCGCTGGCGACGACTGGCTGTTGCTGGACGTGATCCCGCTTTCCCTGGGCATCGAGACCATGGGTGGTCTGGTCGAAAAAATCATTCCGCGCAACTCGACGATCCCGTGCGCGCGCGCACAGGAATTCACGACTTTCAAGGATGGCCAGACCGCGCTTGCGGTCCATGTGCTGCAAGGCGAGCGCGAACTGATCACCGATTGTCGTTCGCTGGCCCGTTTCGAGTTGCGTGGCATTCCGCCGATGGTGGCCGGCGCGGCCCGCATTCGGATCACTTATCAGGTCGATGCCGATGGCTTGCTATCGGTCTCGGCGCGCGAATTGCGCTCCAACGTCGAAGCGTCGATCAGCGTCAAGCCCGCTTACGGCCTGGCCGACGATGCGATTGCGCGCATGCTGCAAGATTCCTTTACATCTGCCGATGTCGACATGCTTGCGCGCGCGCTGCGCGAAGAGCAGGTCGAGGCCGAGCGCATGTTGCTGGCGACCCAGTCGGCGCTCGATCATGACGCCGACTTGCTAGATGATGCCGAGCGTGCCGCAGTCGATCTGCTGATGGCGCAGTTGCGCAGCGCCAACGCGCAGTCCGCCAATGGCGAACTGGGCCATCAAGACTTGAAACTGGTGCTCGAGGCGCTCGCGGCCGGCACCGAAGAATTCGCGTCGCGCCGGATGGACCGTAGCGTGCGAAGCGCACTGGCCGGCAAGACGTTGGACCAGGTACTGGACTAGCTGACGCTGGACTAGTTGACGCTGAACCAGGTACTTTCAGTGCCTGGTCGATGCATTTTTACCCCTTACACTGTAGCCTAGAGCCAATATGCCCCAAATCGTCTTCCTGCCCCACCCGAAATTGTGTCCCGAAGGCGCCGTCATCGACGCCCCTGTCGGCAAGTCGCTGTGCGACATCATGCTTGAAAACCACATCGATATCGAACACGCGTGTGAAAAATCGTGCGCCTGCACCACTTGCCATGTGCTGGTGCGAGAAGGCCTTGCTTCGCTGGCCGAAGCCGGAGACACCGAGGAAGACATGCTCGACAAAGCCTGGGGCCTGGAAGCGGTGTCGCGCCTGTCGTGCCAAGCCATCGTCGGCGATGTCGACCTGGTCGTTGAAATTCCGAAATACACGATCAATCAAGTCAGCGAAGGCAGTCATTGATGGCCACCATAATGACCGGGAGCGCTGCATGAAATGGAATGATGTCAGCGCCATCGCCGAAGCCTTGTACGACACCTACCCGGATATCGATCCGTTGACCGTTCGGTTCACCGATTTGCACAAATGGATTATCGCGCTCGACGGTTTCGACGACGCGCCTGAACGCAGCGGTGAAAAAGTGCTGGAAGCAATACAGATGGCGTGGATCGATGAAGCGCGCTAAAGAAGGCTTGAAAACAGCGGGCTTGAAAGCAGTCAAGGCGCCAGTTCTGACGGCGACGACGGCCGAGCAGTATCCCGAAATTCGGCTGGGCCAGTCGATTGCGCTGCTGCAGGAGTTGCACATCCTCACGCGCGAGGGCAAGATGAACCAGGATAGCCGGCGCAAGCTGAAACAGGTTTATCATCTGGTCCAATTCATCGAGCCGCTGCTGGCGCAAGTGTTGCAGGATCATCCGGGCGTGGCGCTGGTCGATCACGGCGCCGGAAAATCTTATCTCGGCTTCATCCTGTATGACCTGTTTTTCAAGGGTTTGCAGGATGGTTCGCACATCTACGGCATCGAGACGCGCGATGAACTGGTGCAGAAATCCCAGAAACTGGCGACCAAATTTGATTTTCCTGGCATGTCGTTCCTGAATCTGTCGGTCGCCGCATCGACCGAATCGACGCTGCTGCCACAGAAAATCGACGTCGTCACAGCACTGCACGCCTGCAACACGGCGACCGATGACGCGATTCATTTCGCGTTGAAAAAGCGCGCCCGCTTCATTGTGCTGGTGCCGTGCTGCCAGGCCGAAGTGGCCTCGGTGCTGACCAAAAACAAGGGCCGCGCCCTGGCTGGCAATGTGCTGACCGAACTGTGGCGCCATCCGCTGCATACGCGTGAATTCGGCAGTCAGATCACCAATGTGCTGCGTTGCTTGCAGCTGGAGGCGCACGGCTACCAGGTCAGCGTGACTGAACTGGTCGGCTGGGAGCATTCGATGAAAAACGAATTGATCATCGCCAGTTACAAGGATTTGCCGCGTCAGCGACCGAGCGCACGTCTGCAAGAAGTATTGCAGACGCTGGGGTTGGAAGAGATGGGGTCGCGCTTCTTCACCGAACAACTGGCCGCAGCAAAGGCATCTTGATGAACGCAACGTACAAGGATGACACCGTACGCCTGGCCAAGCGGCTGTCCGACATGCTGCCGTGTTCGCGCCGCGAAGCCGAACTGTACATTCTGGGCGGCTGGGTCAGCGTCGATGGTGAACTGGTCGAGGAAGCCGGTGCCCGCATCAAGCCCGACCAACACATAGTGTTGTCGCCACAAGCGACGCTTGCTGACATCCCTCCGGTGACGATCCTGTTGCACAAGCCGGCCGGTTATGGCGCCGGGCAAGATGACGATGGCCAGACGGCGCTGTCTTGCCTGGTGCCGCAAGCACTGATGGCGCAGCAGGGCGGGCAAGAGAGCAGTGCGCCGCAGCGTTTTTTGAAGCATCACCTGACCAACCTGACGCTGACCAATGGGCTGGCGCTTGATGCCAGCGGACTGGTGATTTTCACGCAAGACTTCAGGGTGGCGCGCAAACTGGTCGACGAGCAAGAACGCGTCGAACAAGAGTTTATCGTCGAAGTGTCGGGCGCGATTGCGACTGGCGGTCTGGCGTTGCTGAACCACGGCTTGCCGTTCAATGGCAAGCCGCTGGCGCCGATCAAGGTCAGTTGGCAAAACGAAACCCGATTGCGGTTTGCACTGAAGGGCGTGCAGCCCGGTCAGATTGTGCACATGTGCAAGATGGTCGGCTTGACCGTGGTGGCGATGAAACGGCTGCGCATCGGGCGCATATCGATGGCCGGATTGCCTGTCGGGCAGTGGCGCTACCTGCTGGGGTATGAACGCTTTTAGAGGCGCTCAGAACCGGGCGCTTCCAGAGGCGCCTGCGTTTCGATGCCCATTTGCTCGTTGCCACGGGTGTGGCAACGAGTGATGCAACAATCGTCAGGCGGGCTTGTTTTTTGGCAATTGGACCAGCCTGGTGCCAAGCAATTTGTCATGCAGAAATTGCCGGTCCTTGTCCAGCCATGCCGTTGCCGCCCATAACGCCACGCCAGCAACGATGACGCCCATTTCAGACCATGTTTTCAGCTCCAGCGCATAGTTGACGACCAGCGCCGGAAGGAACCACATCCAGGCCAGCAAGTAGCGTGCGCAAGCGATGCGCCGCGACACCTGAGCTTGCCCCGGCTTGATCAGTTTGATACGCCAGGTTTTCAGCGCCAGCGTCTGTCCTTCGCGGGTCCAGAAATGCACGAAGTACGCCGCCATCACCAGAAATAACAAGACTTGGCGGAAATGGCGCACACTTGCCGCCTCCCGGGTTTGGGTCGCAATATCGAATACCAGTCCCGCCAGAAAAACCACGGCAAACAATAAAAATACTTCATAGATCATGGCGATCATACGCCGCGCTATCGTAGGCGTCGCGTTGATCATGGGCGTCGTGTTGATCGTACTATTTTGCATGGGCTGGCGCATTGGCGGTTGGATGTGGTGTCACTGGGACGTCGCCGGCGGTTGCGCCGGCGACGTGACTGAAGCTGCACCGGTCGCGGCAGCGGGTGCCGCTGCCGGTATCCGGGGCTTGATCGGGGCCAGCAGCGGCTTCTTGCTCTGGGCTGGCGAAGGCAGGTTGGCTACCCGTTTTCTGGCGGGCGCATCGGCAGCGAGTTGTTTTTTTTGATTTTCCGATAACTGTTGATATTGTTCCCACTGTGCCGATTTGTGACCCGGATCGATCCGGGTGCTGCGCGTATAATTTTCCCGCGCGACGTGGCGCTGCTCCGGTGTCAGCCTGACCCATTCACGCATTCGTTCCTGAACCCGTTGCTGTTCTTCCAGCGTCATCGATGAAAAGCGATTGGCGATTTCCAGCCATTTCTGTTTGCGCGGCGGCTTCAGCTGATCCCACTCGCCCGCCAGCGGCACCAGAGACTCCTGTTGCGCGCGCGTTAGCGCAGTCCAGCGCAGCTTGCCGCTCGCATCGGCTGCCGGCAAGGTTGCGGCGGCGGCAGGCGCTGCCGTTGTCTGGGTTGCAGCAGCATCGAGTGGCGCTGCGCTGGCGCTGACCCATGACGCGCCAGCACATGCCAGCATGACCAGAATCGGCCATTGATTGCGGCAATTGAAGGGCGCCATGCTTATTGTCCGGATTTTGTCAGATACGCATTGAAGCCATGATCCAGATAGGCTGACAGTGGCAATTCGTCGGACAATACCGCCGCATCCAGTTCGGCCACGTCGACGATGCGTTGCTGTTGTTCGAACTTGTAGATGCCCACCAGACCGATGGCCAGCGCGAGCAATGGCACTGCGACACCGACTCGGGTGACCCACGAAAAAGGCCGCAAGAATGGCGCTGCAAAGGCTTGCCCGAAATCTCCCGCATGGCCTGCCAGCGCACTTTGCGCGACCAGTGCCGGGGCGTGCGGTTTTTTGCGGGCCAGCGCCATCTTGCGTGCAGCGGCGAGACGCTCTGTCGTCGATGGCGTCAAACCATCGAGCTTTTCATTGAGCGCATGGCGCACTTTGTAGGCGAAATTGATGTTATCGGAGTTCATAGGTGTATTCCCTTGGATTTAAGCGATTCGGCTAGGGTATGTGTTGCTCTGGAGCAATGCGTCTTGACGCTGCCTTCGGAGCAACCCATCGCTGCGGCTGTTTCAGCCACATCCATATCCTCCCAATAACGCATGAGGAACGCTTCCCGTTGGCGCGCGGGCAGTTTTTGTACTTCCGCATCGATCAAATCGAGTACTTGCATGCGCTCGACCTTGTCTGCGCTCGATTCCGACGCTGCCGACCCCGGCTCTCCTTCATATGCGTCGAGTATATCAAAATCGTCGTCTTCGCTGGCGTTGCGACCGATAGTCGAAAACAGGCTGAGCCACGTATTGCGCACTTTTTCGCGCCGAAAATAATCGAGTATCGTGTTTTGCAAGATGCGCTGAAACAGCATTGGCAATTCGCCAGCCGGTTTGTCGCCGTATTTTTCGGCCAGCTTGATCATCGCATCTTGCACGATGTCGAGGGCCGACTCATCCTTGCGCACCGCATATACAGCTTGCTTGAAGGCGCGCCGTTCGACATGTTCGAGAAACTCGGATAATTCTTTGTCTGTTGCCATGCAGTTTGGAAGCGATCGACGCCAGTTCAATGGGATGGGGCAAGTGTTTCTGGACGGGCACGCTTTGCCCGGCTTTACGAACAGAGCGCATGCTAGCAAAAAAATAGGTATTTATGCAGGTTTTTACACGTTTTTCCGCCTGAAAAATGGTTTTTGCATGATTTGCCTTGACCAGAAGGATGTCAAGCGTTAACGTGTGGAACGCTTTGAACACCACAAAGCCAATGGTCCGGTCGCACTCGACACACAACGTCGAGTGCGGCTGGGCGCGCTTTCATATGTAGGCAGTTTGCTCTAACCCGTGCCACAAGCGCGAGATGCCCGCGTGAGCATAATGAACCTTCGGCCGAACGAGTTGCTTTGAGCGACGTTTTGCAGGGCACTACTGATGCCTGTAGAGACGCCGTGAACGCAAAAAAAAGGGAAGCAGAAGCACTGTTGCGTAACGCCCGCTTCGTCAGGAAAGAGCATCCGATCAATTTCCCATGGACCTTGAAAGGAATGTTTTATGAACACCGAAACACCAACTCCCATTACCGGCGCTGAAATACTGGTGCGCTGCCTCGCTGAAGAGGGCGTCGAGCACGTCTTCGGTTATCCGGGCGGAGCCGTACTGTATATTTACGATGCCATATTCCAGCAAGATAAATTCAAACACGTACTGGTGCGTCACGAGCAGGCTGCCGTGCATGCCGCCGATGCCTATTCGCGCAGTTCGAACAAGGTCGGTGTCGCCCTCGTCACGTCCGGTCCGGGCGTCACCAATGCCGTCACCGGTTTGTCGACGGCGTACATGGATTCGATTC
>JBLHNV010000174.1:0-6471 GCA_047623125.1 Janthinobacterium sp.
TTCGCTGGAACAGCGCCCGAACAAACGCCCGGTGATGTCCGACTTGCGTGAATCAGGTGCGATCGAGCAAGATGCGGACGTGATCTTGTTCATTTACCGCGACGAAGTGTATAACCCCGACTCGCCGGACAAGGGTACTGCTGAAATCATTATCGGCAAGCAGCGTAATGGCCCGATCGGCAGCATCCGCCTGACCTTCATGGGTCAATACACCAAATTTGGCAACTACAGCGGCGGCCTGGCCCTGCATCAGGGCGACTAGCGGCCTGGCCCTGCATCAGGGCGGCTGGCGGCCTGGCCCTGCATCAGGGCGAGTGGCGGCCCGGTCTGCTGTGTCGGGACCTTGTGCTTGTCACGGCCCGCTGCGCAACGGAGAATCACATGTTTGGACGTCTGATGCCCATCGAAGGCAAGTTTTTCGAGTTGTTCAACCAGCACGCCGAACTATGCGTCAGGGGCGCCACGGAAGTGCTGGGCCTGATGACCAGTTTCGACGATCTGGAAAACCGGGTGCACGCGATCGAAGTCATCGAAAAGGAAGCTGACAAGATCACTTATGCGACGATCAACATGTTGCACAAGACCTTCATCACGCCGATCGACCGCGACGACATCCACAAGCTGATCACGCGGATGGACGATATTCTCGACCTGATGGAGGATGCCGGTCAGACTGTTTCGCTGTATGACTTGAAGGAAGTGACGCCGGAAGCGAAGCGGCTGGCCGAGCTGGTGCTTGCCTGCGTCGAACGCGTGCGCGACGCTGTAGCGCTGCTGCACAGCATGAAAAATTCGCGCCAGATGCTGTCGATTTGCGAAGAGATTGACCGCCTTGAATCGGATGCCGACCATGTGATGCGGGCGGCGATGTCAAAACTGTTCCGTGATGAACCGGACGTGCGCAACCTGATCAAGCTGAAAGCGATCTATGAATTGCTGGAAGCGGTGACTGACCGCTGCGAAGACGTGGCCAATATCATCGAAGGCATCATTGTCGAAAATGCCTGAACGCGACGGCCGCGCCAGTGCGCACCGCTAAAGATCGAAATCCATGCACACCTTGCAAATGAGTATCTATGTGCTCGCCATGCTGATTGCACTGGCGCTGCTGTTTAACTTCATCAACGGCTTTAACGATGCCGCCAATGCGATTGCAACGGTGGTCTCCACCGGCGTGCTCAAGCCCCAGACGGCGGTGCTGATGGCCGCCTTCTTCAACTTCGCGGCGATCTTCGTCTTTCACCAGATGACGGTCGCCGCTACCATCGGCAAAGGCATCATCACTCCCGACGTAGTCGATCAATATGTCGTCTTCGGTGCGCTCACCGGGGCCATCGTCTGGAGTCTGATCACCTGGTATTTCGGCTTGCCATCGTCGTCGTCGCATGCACTGATCGGCGGACTGGTCGGCGCCGCACTTGCCAAGTCGGGCCCCGCCGCGCTGGTGGCGGGCGGTCTGATCAAGGTTGTGCTGTTCATCTTGCTATCGCCATTGCTGGGTTTTCTGCTCGGTTCGCTGATGCTGGTGCTGGTGTCCTGGCTGTTCGTGCGCTCAACGCCGCGCCTGGCCGACAAGATGTTCCGGCGCCTGCAACTGTTCTCCGCCGCAGCCTACAGCCTCGGCCATGGCGGCAACGACGCCCAGAAAACGATCGGCGTGATCTGGCTGCTGTTGATCGCTGCCGGCCACGTCAGCGCAGGGGACCAGGCTCCGCCGCTGTGGGTCATCATTTCATGCTATTTCGGGCTCAGCCTGGGCACGCTGTTCGGCGGCTGGCGCATCGTCAAGACCATGGGGCAGAAAATTACCAAGCTCAAGCCGGTGGGCGGATTTTGCGCCGAAACGGGCGGCGCCATTGCGCTGTTCGCAACGACGCTGTTGGGTGTGCCGGTCTCGACAACGCACACGATCACGGGCGCGATCGTCGGTGTCGGTTCGGTGCAAAAGGTGCATGCCGTGCGCTGGGGTGTGGCGCGCAAGATCACCTGGGCCTGGGTTTTGACGATCCCGGTCTCGGCGCTGCTCGCCGCGCTCGGATGGCTGCTGGCGCAGCAGATCATCTAGCCGTGAGCGCGGCCGGCGTTAACACTGATCGGGAGCTGACATGAACATCGGGCAAGCGGCAAGCGAGACCGGCATTTCGGCCAAGATGATTCGCCATTACGAAAGCATCGCGCTGATCAAGGCCAGTGCGCGCAGCAGCGCCGGCTACCGCATCTATGGCGCGGGCGACTTGCATGCGCTGCACTTCATCAAGCGCGCCCGCACCTTTGGTTTCTCGCTCGAGCACATCCGCGAGCTGTTGTCGCTGTGGCAAAATGATGAGCGTGCCAGCGTCGATGTAAAATCGATTGCCGATGCGCATGTGGCGCAACTCGATAGCCGGATTGCCGAGATGCGCCGGATGCGCGACACGCTTGTCACTCTGGCCCGCTCGTGCCAAGGCGATGCGCAGCCCGATTGTCCCATCTTGCAAGAGCTGGGATTGCCGGACGGCTGGCGCCGCTGATGCCGCTTGCTGCTTGCCAGCGCAAGAATATCCAGATGCTCGGCCACAATGCAGAAAACGTGATGACCGATCCGCCTGTGGCCAGCGCATTCTGGACACCGGCCAGCAAGCCCGCACCCGCGATCAACAACAGGATGTGCAATTGAAGCGGTACGGCCGCGTTGATGGCGCTGCATCGGTCAGTGGTGGAAGAGAATGACGCGCGGGTAGGGCCGTATCGGCGGGCAAAATCATAACCGCGCAGCAAGATGCGGCCCCGGCGCCATTTTTTCCATGATCAAGCCTGTCAGGCGTATCATCGGCGCGGTGCATGCCGCGCCGCAGGAGGATTTGATGAGCGATCAAGCGCAGCCTTACCAGCTGTATTACTGGCCGACGATACAGGGCCGCGGTGAATTCGTGCGCCTCGCGCTGGAAGAGGCCGGCGCCGACTACATCGATGTCGCGCGCCTGCCCGAGGGCGATGGCATGGAGGGCGGCGTTGCCGCGCTGCTGCGCTGCCTTGATACGCAAGCGAACGCGCATCCGGCATTCGCGCCGCCTATTCTGAAGTGCGGCGCCACGCTGCTCGCTCACAGCGCCAACATCTTGCTGTTCCTGGGGCAGCGCCACAGCCTGGCGCCGCGTTCACTGGCCGGGCGGCTGTGGGCGCACCAATTGCAGCTGACCATCGCCGACCTGGTCGGCGAAGTGCACGACAGCCATCATCCGGTGTCAGGCAAGCTCTATTACGAAGACCAGAAAGACGAGGCAAAACGCCGCGCGCTGGACTTCACGACAGCGCGTTTGCCGAAATTCCTCGCTTATTTCGAACAGATACTGCAAGCGAAACGCGGCTTGTGGATGGTCGGGGCCCGCTTGTCCTATGTCGATCTGTCGCTGTTCCAGGTGATGGCGGGGCTGCATTATGCCTACCCGAATGCGATGGCGCGTTTGCATGCCGATTGCTGCTGCTTGAACGCATTGCACCAGCGCGTCGCAGCGCGGCCAAACATCGCGCGCTACCTGGCATCCAAGCGACGCTTGCCGTTTTGCGACAATGGAATTTTCAGGCACTATCCTGAACTCGATTGAACGGCGCCGTTCGCGCCGGGCAGACGAAAAAAAGCCCCGCTGGCGCAGCGCGCCAGCGGGGCTTTTTAAAGTGTCAAAGAACGGTTACAGCACTTCGCTTGCATGGTCGGCCAGACGCGAACGTTCGCCGCGCGCCAGCGTCACATGGCCGCTGTGCGACCAGCCCTTGAAGCGATCGACGACATAGGTCAGTCCGCTCGAACCTTCGGTCAGGTACGGTGTGTCGATCTGCGCGATATTGCCCAAGCACAAGATCTTGGTGCCGGGGCCAGCGCGCGTGACCAGCGTCTTCACCTGTTTTGGCGTCAGGTTCTGGGCTTCGTCGATAATCACGAACTTGTTGACGAACGTGCGTCCGCGCATGAAGTTGAGTGACTTGATTTTGATGCGGGAACGGATCAAATCCTGGGTCGCCGCACGGCCCCATTCGCCGCCATCGGTATCGGACTTGTTCAGCACTTCCAGATTGTCGTCGAATGCGCCCATCCATGGCGACATCTTCTCTTCTTCGGTACCTGGCAGGAAACCGATGTCTTCGCCGACCGGCACCGTGACGCGGGTCACGATGATTTCATTGTAGAGTTTGGTTTCGAGCACCTGAGCCAGGCCGGCAGCGAGCGCCAGCAAGGTCTTGCCGGTACCGGCCTGGCCCAGCAGTGTGACAAAATCGCACTCCGGATTCATCAGCAGGTTCAGCGCGAAATTCTGTTCCCGGTTGCGTGCGGTGACGCCCCAGACATTGTTCTTGCCGTGGCTGAAGTCGCGCAGGGTTTGCAGCACGGCCGTCTTGCCATTGATTTGCTTGACCTGTCCATAGAACGACGCTTCACCATTCTTGGGTTCCAGATAGATGAACTGGTTGACCAGCAGTGACGCGATGAACGGGCCAGTGACGCGATAGAACGTCGAGCTGCTGCCGTTCTTGTTTTCTTGCCAGGATTCCATATCCTTGCCATGCTTGTTCCAGAAATCCTCGGGCAGCATGGTGATACCCGAATACAGCAAGTCGGTATCTTCGAGCACATGGTCATTGAAGTAATCTTCGGCTGGCAAACCAAGTGCGCGCGCCTTGATGCGCATGTTGATGTCTTTCGACACCAGCACCACCGGCCGCTCTTTTTGTTCTGCTTCCAGCGAACGCACGACGGCCAGGATCTGATTGTCGGCTTTACCCACAGGCAAGCCTTCGGGCAAGTCGGCGTTTTGCAGGCGAGTCTGGAAGAACAAGCGTCCGCGCGCATCCTTGTTGCCCAGTTTCGACAGCAAGATGCCTTTTTCTATCGATTCGTCGGCCGTGTTCGCGATCAGCGCATCGAGCGTGCGCGACACCTGGCGCGCGTTGCGCGCCACTTCTGTCATGCCTTTTTTATGGTCGTCGAGTTCTTCCAGCGTCATCATCGGCAGATAGACGTCGTGCTCTTCGAAACGGAACAGCGATGAAGGGTCATGCATCAGCACATTGGTGTCGAGCACAAACAGCTTGGTGCTGCCGGTCTGGTCGGCGGCGCGGCTCGCTGGCGACTTGATCGGCACTTCGACCGGCTTGTGCTGGGCCGGATGGGCTTTCTCGACAGGCAAGGCGGGCGTTCCTTTTGCGCGTACCTTGGCCTTGGCGGTGGCCGCCACTGCCGCTGCAATGGCTGGCGT
Source organism: Janthinobacterium sp. (assembly GCA_047623125.1). GTDB lineage: Bacteria > Pseudomonadota > Gammaproteobacteria > Burkholderiales > Burkholderiaceae_D > Janthinobacterium. The sequence goes on from JBLHNV010000174.1 coordinate 5,232, forward strand.
CGGTGCTGGTGCTGGTGCTGGTGTCGGCGCTGGTGCTGGCGCTGGCGCGGCCACTTGCACCGGTGCCGCGACTGCGGGCAAGGGCTTGGCGACGGCAGCTGGCGTTGGCTTGGCGCTCGGTTTGGCGACCATCAGGGCCGGCACTTGCCTGGTCCTGGTGGTTCTCTTTGCCGGTTGCGCGGTTGCTGATATCGGTGCTGCCGGTATCGATGTTGCTGGTATCGGTGCTGCCGGTTTCGACACCGCTGGTACTCGGGGCGCAGGCGCCGCCGCTGCTTTTTTCGGCGCACGTGTGCTTGTTGCGGTGGTTACGGCCGCGCTGGCAGGGCTGCGAACGCGCTCTGCGCTCGGATAATCCGCAGTGGGCAATAAAGTGGCAGGTTTCGATGGTAATTTTGGCAATGGCATCAGGATCTCAATCAAAAAATTTCTGGAATGGTCCGCCCACGGGCTGCCCTGGCGGGAGCGACAGCGGCCATGAGTTGGATGCGAGGAGTGCTGGGTGCAATAAAGTCGGAATTGGCCCGCTGTTCTGGCACGATGCGGTGGCCGGGTAGGAGCGAGCTGCCTGTTGCAGACAATGACGACATTTCTGTATGACTCAAAATGGGCGGATTCTCAAATCTTCTGACATCGGTTGATCAATTTTTTCGCGCAGAAACGTGACGCTCGCGTCAATTGCGATGCGTCACAAATTCCAGCACTTCATCGACGTGACCTGCTACTTTCAAGCCTCTCCATTCTTTCACCAATGTGCCGTCAGCGTCAATGACAAACGTACTGCGCTCAACTCCGCGCACTGTCTTGCCATACATTTTTTTCATCTTCATCACGTCAAATTGCTGACAAACAGCCTCGTCAGTATCTGCGATCAGTTCGAACGGCAAGCCCAGCTTGGCCTTGAAGCCTTCATGCGATCGCATCGTGTCGCGGCTGATGCCGTAGATCTCGGCGCCGGCTTTGACAAATTGCGGATACAAGTCACGAAATTCCATGCTTTCGGCAGTGCAGCCCGGTGTATTGTCTTTCGGATAGAAGTACAGGATCGTATAGCGCGCCGCGCGACCCGACAAATGAAAGGTCAGTTGGCCCGTCATCGGGGCTGAAAAATCAGGCACGGTTGTGAAGGATAGGCGCTCGGTCAAAACAATCTCTCCAGGTCTGGCAATTCAAGCAATATAGGCGCTGGTTGAAATCCTGGCAGCGTAACCAGTGGGAACAGGGCCATCAACGGGCATGG
>JBLHNV010000175.1:0-6331 GCA_047623125.1 Janthinobacterium sp.
CTGTGGCTGGCCGAGGTGCGGCAAGACGGCACACTGGGTGCGCCGCGCCTGGTGGCCGGCGGCATCGACACCGCGATCTGCCTGCCGCAATGGTCACCCTTTGGCGTGCTGCATTTCGTTTCCGACGCCAGCGGCTGGTGGAATTTGTACTGCCTTGCCGATGACAAAATAACTGCGCTGTGTCCGAGGCAAGCCGAATTCGCGACGCCGCACTGGACCTTCGGCGTGTCGATGTACGGTTTTTGCGCGAACGGCGACATCGTTTGCACGTATATTGAAAATGGCGTCAGCCAACTGGCGCGCCTGCATGCAGGCCAACTGGAAGCCATCGCCACGCCGTACCAGGAAATTCGCGAACTGCGCGTGGGACCCGGCTTTGTCGCGCTGCTGGGCGGCGCGCCGACCATCGCGCTGGAACTGGCGACGATCAACCTGGCCAGCGGCGAACTGACGGTGCTGGCGCGCTCGATCGCACAGGTGCCGGACACCCGCTACCTGTCGGTGCCCGACAGCATCACGTTTCCGACCGACGGCGGGCGCATCGCCCATGCGTTTTTCTATGCGCCGAAAAACGACGATGTCAGCGTCAACCCAGGCAGCTTGCCGCCCGTCATCGTGATCAGCCACGGCGGCCCGACCAGCATGGCGAGCAATACGCTGAAACTGGCGACCCAGTACTGGACCAGCCGCGGTTTCGGTGTGCTCGACGTCAACTACGGCGGCAGCAGCGGATTCGGGCGCGCCTATCGCGACGCACTCAAAGGCCAGTGGGGCATCGTCGATGTCGCCGACTGCATCGCTGGCGCGCGCTATCTGGTCGAGCACGGCTTGGCCGATGGTGAGCGCCTGATCATCCGCGGCGGCAGCGCCGGCGGCTTGACGACGCTGTGCGCGCTCACTTTCCACGACCTGTTCAAGGCCGGCGCCAGCTATTACGGCGTGTCCGACTTGCAAGGACTGGACCAGGATTCGCACAAGTTCGAATCGCGCTACAACGCTTATCTGATCGGCCCTGCGCCGCAGGCAGAAGCGCTGTATCTGCAGCGCTCCCCTATCCACCACACCGAGCGCCTGACGCGGCCGATGATTTTCTTCCAGGGTTTGGATGACAAAGTGGTGCCGCCGCAGCAGTCGCAATTGATGGTCGATGCGCTGAAAGCGCGCGGCGTGCCGGTAGCCTACATGCCATTGGTGGGCGAAGGCCACGGTTTTCGCAAGGCGGAAAATATCGCGCTGACGCTGGAAGCGGAATTGTATTTTTACCAGCGCGTGTTCGGCCTGGCCGCACCCTGCGCCAACTCGCCGGTGCAGATCGACAATTTGCCCGCCGGCGACGGTATTTGAATGCGCGCTGCATCGGATAAAGCCAACCCGGTCAGCCCGACTGATGCCGCGTTATTGGCCGAATTCGATGCGCTGCAATTGAAGCAACAGATGGTGCTGGCGCTGCTGGCGCTGCTCGGAGAGCCCATTGGCAAGACCAGCATCCTCGACCATCTGACGCGCGCCGCCATCTTGGACCAGAGCGGCGCAGCGTACGATCTTGCAACGCTGGCAAGCCACTTGCAACAACTGGAGCGTCAGGCATTGATCAGCGAAGTGGTCGGGCGCGGCTACCTCTGCGGCACCCGACTGCGCTGGCCGGCGCTGCGCGCTGCGCTCGATGCCCATGTGTTCGGCGACCTGTGCCGGGCCGCGGAAGCGCTCAGCCCGGTGCGCCGCAGCTGGGAAGGTTTTATCGAATTACGCAGCTACCGCCAGGGCGTTGCGCGGCTACGGATGGGGTTGCTGCGTGGTGATCCACCGCAACAGCTATTACCGATGCTGACCGCGTGTCTGGCTTGCCACGAAGCGGCGCAACTGCATCCGCTGATCGAGATTTGCGCCCGCCCGTTCGAGCCGGAAATGCTGGCGCGCATCCATCCCCGACTGCAAGACGACGTGCTGGCGATTCTGCTGCAGCATGCGCAACAGGAACCGGCCAGCGCCCCGCTACTGCGGGCACAAGCCGAAGCGCGCTGCAACGCTGACGCCAACCAGGCACTGACGCTGGCGCTGGCCGAACACTTGATGCTGTGCGGCCGGCTCGACGATGCGGCGCGCGCGCTGGCCAGCCAGCACGGCGCGCAGGCGCAGTTGTACACCAGCAGTATCGCGTTGCTGCGCGGCGAACACGCGGCCGCTGGCGCCGGCTTCGATGCCGCGCTCAAACTGCTGCGGCGCGAATCGGGCAAGCGCAAAACGCTGTTTGCGGGCATCGGCGGCCATCTGTACGTGCTTTCCTTGCTGCGCAGCGATGCGCCGGCTGCGCACAAGCAGGCAAGCGCATATCTCGATCTGGCGCTGGCCGGGCCACACACTGCAGACAGCGCCGTGTACCTGCAACTGAGCCTGCTGCAACAGGTACGCGCCGGCACACTGGCCGCTGACGCGCTGCTGACGCGCACGTGGGATAGCCGGATGCAACCGCAACTGTTCCAGGCCTTGCTGTATTACTGGATGGCACTGCCGCAACTGGAAGAGCGGCGCGCCCAATTGCTGGAACTGGTGCAGCGCGCCGAGGATGCCGGCTTCGATTTCATCAAAGCCCAGGCCGCCGCCTTGCTCGGCCATCTGGGTGATGAACAGCAGGCGCACTACGCCAGCGCTTTTCGCGCACGCTGCGCCCTGGTCGATATGGCCCACTGGTTCGAGCGCCAGCAACCGTGGCAGCGCCAGTTGGCGGCGTTGATCAAGCTGCAGCACGGTGTGCCGGTCGCCGGCAATGTATCGCGTCTGGTCTGGATCGTCGATTTCGATGCGCGCCACGGCATCACCCACCTGGAACCGCGCGAACAAAAATGCGGCGCGCGCGGATTGTGGAGCCGTGGCCGCGCGATGGGACTCAAGCGCTTGCATGACGAAGCCGAGCAGATCGACTTTCTGACACCACAAGATGTGCGCGCCGCCGGCGCGATTGGGCCATTTCGCGAATATTACGGATCGGCGCCGCGCTACGAACTCGATACCGATAAAGCCATCGCGGCACTGGTCGGCCACCCGCTGGTGTTCTGGCTGGAGCAACCCGATGCGCGCATCGAATTGCTGGCCGGCGCGCCAGAATTGCTGATCAAGACCCAGCGCGACCAGCTGATGATCCACCTGCAGCCAGCGCTGGCAGGCGTAATTGGGGACGTCGTCGTCACGCAGGAAACACCAACCCGATTGCGCGTGATCCGGATGCAAGACGAGCACCGGCGCATCGCCGCCATCGTCGGCAATGGCCTGGCTGTGCCGCTGCACGCGAAGACGCAAGTGCTGCAAGCGATAGGCGCCATCTCGTCGCTGGTCACCGTGCAATCGGATCTCGCCGGCGGCTTGGATAACGTGCAGCAAATCGACGCCGATGCGCGCTTGCATGTGCACTTGCTACCCTACCAGCAAGGCTTGAAGATGCAGATTCTGGTGCGCCCGCTGGAACAGGGCGCCTATTACGGGCCCGGCAGCGGCGCCGACAGCGTGATCGCCGATGTGGCCGGCCGGCCACTGCAGGCGCGCCGCAGCCTGAACGCCGAACGGGCAGCGCAGCGCGATCTTATCGCGCGCTGCCCAGTGCTTGAAAATGCAGAAGAAGAACACGGCGAGTGGCACCTGGGACAGCCGGCCAGCTGTTTGCAATTACTGGTCGAATTGCAGCAACTCGATGCCAGCCAAGTCGTTCTGGCCTGGCCCGAAGGCGCATCATTCAAGGTCAGCAAACCCATCACAAGCGGGCAATTGCGGCTCTCGATCAACAGCGACAAGGATTGGTTTGCCGCCAGCGGCGCATTGCAGATCGATGAGAACAAGGTGCTCGACTTGCGCACGCTGCTGGACCTGATGCGCACCAGCAACGGACGTTTCGTGGCGCTGGGCGACAATCAGTTCCTGGCGCTGAGCGAAGAATTGCAGCGCCGCTTGCAAGATCTTGCTGCCTATGGCACAGCGCATGGCGATGGCGTACGGGTCCATCCGCTGGCCTCGTTCGTGCTGGAAGAACTGGCGCAAGATGCCGGCGGCGTGAAGGCTGACAAGCTGTGGCAAGCCCATCTGGCACGCATGCAAGATCAGGCTGCCTATGTGCCGCAATTGCCCAGCACGCTGCAAGCGGAACTGCGCGACTATCAGCTTGCTGGCTTCGAATGGCTGGCGCGGCTCGCGCACTGGGGCGTGGGCGCATGCCTGGCCGATGACATGGGCCTGGGCAAGACGCTGCAAGCGCTGGCGCTGGTGCTGGCGCGCGCGCCGCACGGGCCAACGCTGGTGGTGGCGCCGACGTCGGTCTGCATGAATTGGATCGGCGAAGCAACCCGCTTTGCGCCGACGCTGGCGCTGAAGCTGTTTGGCGCCGGCGACCGTAGCGCGATGCTGGCCACGCTGCAACCGTTCGACGTCGTGATTGTCAGCTACGGCTTGCTGCAGCAGGAAGCGACGCTGTTCGCAGGCGTACAGTGGCACACGATCGTGCTCGATGAAGCGCAGGCGATCAAGAATAGCGCCACCAAGCGCTCGCAAGCGGTGATGGCGCTGCAAGGGCGCTTTCGCATGGTCGCTACCGGTACCCCGCTGGAAAACCATCTGGGCGAACTGTGGAATCTGTTCCGCTTCATCAACCCGGGTCTGCTGGGCAGCATAGACCAGTTCAACCTGCGCTTCGCCGGCCCGATCGAACGGGCACAAAATCAACACCAGAATCCGACCCAGAGCCAGGCCCAGGACTTGCATGCGGCCGCCAGTGCGCGCACCCGGCTACGGCGCCTGATCAAACCGTTCATGCTGCGCCGCACCAAGGCGCAAGTGTTGTCCGAACTGCCATCGCGCACCGAGATCGTGCTGCAGGTCGACTTGTCGCCAGAAGAAACCACGCTCTACGAATCGCTGCGCAGGATGGCGCTGGAAAAACTGGCCGCAGTCGAAGGGCCGGCCGCGCAGAAATCGATACAGATCCTGGCCGAAATCATGAAGCTGCGGCGCGCCTGCTGCAACCCGCAACTGGTCGCGCCGGAATTGAACCTGGCCAGCAGCAAGCTGGCTGCGTTCGTCACCCTGCTGTCAGGATTACTGGAAAACCGCCATAAGGTGCTCGTTTTCAGTCAGTTCGTCGATCACCTGCACCTGATCCGGGCGCACCTGGAACAGCAGGGCATTGCTTACCAATATCTCGATGGCAGCACACCGATGCTGGTGCGCCAGCAGCGCGTCGAAGCCTTTCAGGGCGGCGACGGCGACGTATTCCTGATCAGTCTGAAAGCGGGCGGCATGGGCATCAATCTGACGGCGGCCGACTACGTGATCCACATGGACCCGTGGTGGAACCCGGCGGTCGAAGACCAGGCATCCGACCGCGCGCACCGGATGGGCCAGTTGCGCCCGGTCACAATCTACCGGCTGGTGGCCAGGCACACGATAGAAGAAAGCATCGTCGCGCTGCACCAGCACAAGCGCGACCTGGCTGACAGCTTGCTCGAAGGCGCCGACATGGCAGCGCGGATGTCGGCTGGCGATATGCTGCACATGCTGCAGGACGGACTGAAAAAATAAGCAGCGCACCCGCCCGAGAGTGCACTGACGCATCGCGGGCAGTCCGGCGCGAGCGCCACCGCCCGAGCGTGCGCCTGGCCGCGTTCGATTGCGCAATCATGAGAAAAGCAGGCAATTCGAACTGAAACGGCGTCTTTGTTGACAACGATCGTTTCAAAAAATTCCAATGATGTGACACTCATGCTGAGAATAATCGGCAGAGTCCATGAATGACATCAACAGCAAGATAGCGCATGGTGCGGTATGGATGGTCGCATTCAAGCTCATCGACCGCAGTGCCGGCTTAGTAAGCACAATTATCCTGGCACGCTTGCTGTCGCCTGCCGATTTCGGTCTCGTTGCCATGGCAATGGTGTTGATCGCAGCACTTCAACTTATGGTTTCTTTCAGTTTCGATGTGCTGCTGATCCAGAATCCGCAGGCTGCCCGTGACGAATTCGACACAGCATGGACCTTCAATTGTCTGTTCGCCTGCGCCGCGGCCATGGTGCTGGCATTACTGGCGCATCCGGCATCCATTTTCTATTCCGAGCCGCGCCTTACCCCCGTCATTTACTGGTTGGCACTCGGCTTCGCAGTGCAGGGGTTTTCAAATATCGGACCGGTGATCTTTCGACGGGAAATGCGTTTCGATCGTGAGTTCAAATTTCTGCTTGCCAAGCGAGTAGCTACATTAGCCGTGACCATTCCGCTGGCATTTCTTCTTAGAAACTATTGGACACTGGTGATCGGGCAGTTGCTCGGGGGTTGTATTATGGTCGCCCTGTCATAT
>JBLHNV010000176.1:0-6327 GCA_047623125.1 Janthinobacterium sp.
TGCAGCACGGTTGCATTGATAAGGCGAGTTATTTTTTCATAGACTCTTTCCTGAGATGGCTGATAGGTTGTGGGCAGTGGAATATTACGGGCAGGGTTCGATGTAATGTCAGCCCCGTTTACCTTGATATTGAACAACGATGCGCAACCCAGTCCGATCTGTTGGCCATGATGCGATGTCCAGATACGTTCATTTCCATATCCCAGAATTTCTACCGCCACCGTGTCCAGTGCTACAGGATCCTCGCTGGCGAGAATCAGGCCGATGGGGCGTGGGACAGCGTGCGGTACCGGCACATACACTGTTGTCATATCCAGCAGCGATAGTCCGGGATGGATTGTCTTGCAAACTGAAGCAACGATGCGCGCCAGGTCTCTGGGATGCCGAAAAATGATACTCAATCTGTTTTGTGTGTCGCCTACCAGAACATTAAACATGTTTTTTACTGCGCCACTGAAAATGAATTGTGGATGCGGTTGTGCATTGCCACAATTCACAATAAAATCGCTATCCAATGCGGCATTGGTAACCCAATAATTGCGCGGATAAATGAATCCGCTGCGCACCGCGCTTGCGCCTGCCACGTAAAAATTGACCAATCCGGCGCCCGTTTTTTCAGTCAGTGCATGAAGACTGTGTTGATGATAGCGGGCAGTGTAAGCACTGACCGTATTTGATCCTTCATTGCCAATGACAACACGCGCACCAATGTCAATCAATGCTTCAACGATACATTGAATGAAAACAGGGTGTGAAACGAGTCGGGTAGCAGGATCGCGCACACTGCCATGTCGCAAGTTCGGTTTGAGCAGTACCCGGTCACCCCGCTTTACCAATGATGACAACGGACGCGGCAAACACTCCAGCAAATTCTGCACCGCCGTTTTCATGCTCTGATAATCGTAGCCATGGCTCTCCATGGCAGATACGTACGCATTTTTCATCGTTCAGTCATTTACCTTTGAAATCAACTGTACACAGATGAATCATGGAAAATAGCATTCATGCGCGTACGCATTAATCAATATTCTTATCGGATAATTTCGCATGCATCTACCTCTCTTCGATGCACGAATTATTTTTAAAGCAAATTTCATGCCACTCAATAAAAACAGGCACTTACCAGAAAGGAAAGACGCCTTTGTAAATATTTTCGACAATTTTTTATTCGCTGTAAATATTGCGTTGTCTGCACCCCAGGTAAAAGGAATATCCCATGTCTGCCAAGCTCAAAATCCATACTTCGCCGTCCGCCTTCCCGAATCCACAGCGTCTGCATCTGTTCATCCATGAGAAGGACATTGCGGACCAGTTTGACGAAATTGTCTACGATATGGCACCGGTAAGGGAGTAGCGCAAATGGCCGCATTTGAAAATGACTCCTTGGGGGAACACCGACTCTGTCACGGGAAGGCGGCGGCTATTTATCCGAAACGGCGGCGATCGCACGCTATCTCGACCAGCATTACCCCGGACGCAAGATCATGGGCGCATCACCGCTTGAGCAAGGGCAGGACACGATGTGGGAAAACCGCATTTGGGACACGGCAAAGGCACTTGGCGATGGCCCCGATACGGCAAGGGCATCGCGCATGGTGATGCCGAAGGTGAATTCCTGTGTCGTCAGGTGCGCTGCATGCTTGGCATGCCAGCACCTTGGTGTGGAGGAGGGGACGTCAAGCCTGGCTGGCCAGAGCGTACTGCCAGCCGAGCTCGGCCATCGAGCGCGCGGCCTGGCCGCTTTGCAGCGCCTGAGCGCTCGCTGCGGTGCCATCGACATGGCGTTTCATGATGCCTTGCATGATGCCGGCCAGCCGGAACATGTTGTAAGCAAGGTAGAAATTGAAGTCTTCCGGGCGGATCGTGGCACCGGTGCGGGCGCAGTAGGACGCGATGTACTGCTCCTGGCTGGGGATGCCGAGCGCTTCGAGGTCGAGCCCGGCGATGCCGCGGAACCGGCCCGGCTGGATGTGCCAGCTCATGCAATGGTAAGAGAAGTCGGCCAACGGGTTGCCCAAGGTCGACAGCTCCCAGTCCAGCACTGCAAGGATGCGCGGCTCGGTCGGGTGGAAAATCATGTTGTCGAGCCGGAAGTCGCCATGCACGATGGCTGTGGCTTCGCCGGGCGGGATATTGTGCGGCAGCCAGGCGATCAGCTGGTCCATTGCTTCTATCGTCTCGGTGGCCGAGGCCTGGTACTGACGCGTCCAGCGTTCGATCTGGCGCGCGAAATAGTTGCCTGGCTTGCCGTACTGGGCCAGGCCGATGGCGACGTAGTCGATGTTATGCAGCTGCGCGATGACGCGGTTGAGTTCGTCATAGATGGCGCCGCGCTGGGTCGGCGTCATGCCCGGCAGCGCCTGGTCCCACAGCACCCGGCCTTCGACAAACTCCATCACGAAGAAAGCACGCCCGATCACCGCTTCGTCGGTGCACAGCAAGTATTGGCGGGCGGTCGGAAAGCCGGCCTTGTTGAGCGCATCCATGACGCGGCATTCGCGGTCGATCGCATGGGCCGACGGCAGCAGCTTGGCGGCCGGGCCGGGTTTGGTGCGCAGCACGAAATGCTGGCCACCGGCGCTGATCTTGAAAGTGGGATTCGACTGACCACCTTTGAACTGTTCGACTGTCAGGGCACCGGCGGGGAAGCCGGTGATGTGCGCGCGCAGGTAAGTGGCGAGCGCCTCAACGTCGAAACTCTGGCGCTCGGACACCGGCTTGGTGCCCGTCATTTCTTCGAACATGCTGTCTCCTGCGTGTTGTTAGTTTGCCTATTCTAGCCGATGACGTGCGCTCTGGCGGCGCTCATTCGCGCTCATCAGCGCCGCCAGAGCGCAGGCAATCTTGTACCAAAGTCACCAAAGTCACCAAAGTCGGGTCGGGTCGGATCAACGCCTCGGCGGCGCATTAGCCTTGCGCCGCCTGCGCCAACTGCTGCCGCAACCAGGTATTGGCCGGATCATTATCCACATTGGCATGCCAGTAAAGGTACATGTCAAATGCCGGCATCGCCAGCGGCAATGGCAAAATCTGGTTATCGAATTGCTCACTTGCCACGCGCGCATAGCGCTCCGGCATGGTCAGCAACAGATCGGTCTGACTGACCACCCGGCACGCGGCAAAATAGTGCTGGCAGCGCAGTCGGACCCGGCGTTGCAGCCCCAGTCGGCTCAATTCAAAATCCTCCAGCCCCGGTCCGCGCCGGCGCGAACTCGCCAGCACATGGTCCGCCTCCAAATAGGTGGCCAAGTCCAGCGTGCCCTCGACATGCGGATGACCTTGCCGCGCCAGCACCACGATCTTGTCCATCACAATACGTTTACGTAAGATATCGGTCGATAACGGCAGCAGTACGTCAATGGCGCAGTCGAGCGTGCCTGCCGCCAGTTCGCCCTCAAGTTCACGCCGTTCGACCTGGCTGGCGGCAATGCTCGCTTGCGGTGCCTGCTGTCTCACCCTGACCATCAGCGGGGGCAGCACCGTCGATTCCAGTACATCTCGTAATGCCACTGTGAATTGCTTTTGCGTGGTCGCCGGATCAAACCGATCCAGTCCTTCAAGCGTGACTTCAAACCCGCGCAGAGAGCGCCGCACCGGCTCAATGATGCTGCGCGCCAGCGGCGTCGAGACCATCGCATGGCCCTGTCGCACAAACAGCGGGTCATTGAACAGCAGCCGCAAGCGTCCCAGTGCATGGCTGATCGCCGGTTGCGTCAGGCTCAGCTTCTGGCTGGCACGCGTGACGCTGCCTTCCAGATAGATCGCTTCAAAGACAATAAACAGATTCAGGTCGACGCGGGATATATGCATGATATTGATGGAAGTCTATTACTACTATTCATTTGTTGGATTGTAAACGAAGGATTAACATCATTCATGGAACTCTGTCGGACTTGCGAAATCGACGCGCTGCAACAGGGACCAATAGCGCGCCAGTGGGCTGCCCGGCATTGCGTTAAAACGCGTGGCGCAAGCGCACGCAAAGGCCGACGTCGTGTTGCCACTGGCATCGAATGCCTGAAATGAACGATGGGGACCTGCATCAACGTCGATGGCCGCTATTTGGCCACCTGATGGCAGGGCGATCACGATCCTACTAACACTGTATTCTGGAGAAAACCATGGACTTTACCTACAGCCCCAAAGTGCAGCAATTGCAAGCGCGTCTGACTGCGTTCATGGACGAGCATGTGCTTCCGAACGAAGTCAACTTTCATGCCGAAATCGACGCCAATCGCAAGGCAGGTAATGCCTGGGTTCCGACCAAAATTGTCGAAGCCCTCAAGGAAAAAGCCCGTGCCGCCCAACTGTGGAATCTGTTCTTGCCGGAGTCGCGCCATGGCGCCGGCCTGACCAATCTGGAATATGCGCCGTTGTGCGAAATTATGGGCCGCGTGTCGTGGGCGCCGGAAGTGTTCAATTGCGGCGCACCCGACACCGGCAACATGGAAGTGCTGGCGCGCTACGGCACGCTTGATCAGCAAAAAGAATGGCTGGTGCCGCTGCTGGCCGGTGAAATTCGTTCCTGCTTCTCGATGACCGAACCGGCCGTGGCATCCTCGGACGCGACCAATATCGAAAGCCGCATCGAGCGCGACGGCGACCATTACGTCATCAATGGCCGCAAATGGTGGTCTTCGGGCGCCAATGATCCGCGTTGCAAGGTCTTTATTTTCATGGGCAAGACTGACGCCGGCAATCCGAACAAACATCAGCAGCAATCGATGATCATCGTTCCACGCGAGACGCCGGGCGTGACGATCCTGCGGCACTTGCCGGTCTTCGGTTTCGATGATGCCCCGCACGGCCATGCCGAAATGTTGTTCGAAAACGTGCGGGTACCGGTTGCTAATATCTTGCTGGGCGAAGGGCGCGGTTTTGAAATCGCCCAGGGCCGGCTCGGACCTGGCCGTATCCATCACTGCATGCGCTTGGTCGGTCTGGCCGAGCGCGCGCTGGAACAAATGTGCACTCGCACGCTTACCCGTGTGGCGTTCGGCAAACCGGTGGCAGAACAAACGGTCACGTTGGAGCGCATCGCCGATGCGCGCATCCTGATCGATCAGGCGCGCTTCCTGGTATTGAATGCAGCCCAAATGATGGATACGGTGGGCAACAAGGCCGCCGCCAAGCAGATCGCGATGATCAAGGTCGCCGCACCGATCATGGCTTGCCAGGTAATCGACTGGGCCATTCAGGCCCAGGGCGGCGGCGGCATGACCGATCCGTTCCTGGCGCCAGCATATGCCAGTGCGCGCTCACTGCGTCTGGCCGATGGTCCCGATGAAGTGCACCGCAACCAGATCGGCAAGCTCGAACTGGCCAGGTACAAACCAAAACGGCCTCAATAAAAAAAGCCGCAGGAGACCCGCAGGAGCGCGCCAGCGCCAGGAAATGCAGCCGCTGGCGTCAAGGCCGGCGGCACTGTCCTACCCTATTTGACGGAGTACGCATGACTGACTTACCCTGGACAAAATCCTATCCGCCCGGCGTGCGCTGGGATCCGGAATTGCCGATCTTGTCGGTGCAGCACATTCTCGATAATGCCGCCGATCGATGGCCGGATCATACGGCGCTCAGTTTCATGGGGCGCAAGTTGAGTTATCGCCAGTTGCAAGACAGCGTCAATCAGGCCGCCAAGGGTTTTCAGAAACTCGGCGTCAAGCCAGGCGTGCATGTGGGCTTGTATCTGCCCAATACACCACACTACGTGATCAGTTTTTTCGGCATATTGAAAGCCGGTGGCACCGTGGTCAATTATTCGCCGCTGGATGCCGAGAGAGTTCTGGGCCATAAAATCGAAGATAGTCAGACCGACTTCATCGTCACGCTCGACCTGGTATCGCTGTATCCGCAGGTGCGCAATATGCTGGAGCAGACGCGCTTGCAAAAAATCATCCTCGGCTCGGTTGCGCAAATGAGCGCACAACCGGATGCGGTCAATGCCCATTTACAACAGGCCGACTTGCTCGCCACCGTCGCATGGGATGCGCAGCATATCCCGTTTAATCAATTGCTCGACAATGACGCTGCGTTTCAGGCGTATCCGATCAATGATCCCGCAACCTCACTGGCCGTATTGCAATACACCGGCGGCACCACCGGATTGCCGAAGGGCGCGATGCTCACGCATGGCAACCTGAGCGCCGCCACGGCGCAAATCATGAGCACCGTCAATGGCGATCAGCAGGTGCTGGAAGAGGGGGCCGAGCGCTTGCTGGCGGTGCTGCCGTTATTCCATATTTATGCAATGACCGTCAACATGCTGTTCGGTTTGCGTATCGGCGCGGAACTGGTACTGCATGTCAAGTTTGAACTGGCCGCCGT
>JBLHNV010000177.1:0-6326 GCA_047623125.1 Janthinobacterium sp.
CCGCTGGCTGGAGGCGGATGCGGCCACTGCGCTGTTGGGCGCGCCCGCGCCCGATGGCGGCTGGTTGTTCGCCCAGGGTGGCTGGGCCAACCCGGCCAGCGTGTGCCGGGTCATGCTGGAGGCATGCGGCGCGCGCCTGCAGCGGCTGTTTTCCGCTGAAGCGTTGCAATTGCTGCGCGTTGATGGCCAGTGGCAGGTGCACGCCGCCGCCGGCGATCATGCCAGCGGCGGCATGCTTGCCAGTGCGCCGACGCTGGTGCTGGCCAACGGCTGCGGCGCGACGTCGTTTGCGCAAGCGGCCGACTTGCCCTTGTCGGCTGTGCGCGGCCAGGTCACTCATCTGGCGCGCGGTACGCTGCCCGAATTGCCGCTGGTGGTGTGCCGCGACGCGTATATGACGCCGCCCTCGACGCCGCCCTCGGCGTCCGGGACCGATGCCATCGTCAGCGTCGGCGCTACCTACGATGCTGACGATGGCTGCGCGCTGCGCGCCAGCAGCCAGCACGACAATCTGGAAAAGATCACATCGCTGCTCGGCTTGAGCAGTGTCGCCATTGCCCCGCTGGCCGGGCGTGTCGGCTTTCGCTCGGTCGCGCCCGACCGCTTGCCGCTGGTCGGCGCCTTGCCCGATTATGCTGCGCTCGGGCGCATCGAGCGTCTGGTTGATGTGCCGCGCTGGCCCGGCCTTTACGGCTTGCTTGGCTATGCGTCGCGTGGCTTGATCTGGGCGCCGCTGGCGGCCGAATTGCTGGCCGCTCAGCTCGATGGCGAGCCGTTGCCGCTCGAGTCTTGCCTCGCGCAAGCGCTCGATCCGGGCCGTTTCTTGCTTAAGGCGCGCCGCCGCGCCTGAGTGCCATTGCCCCATGTCTTCGCCGGCGCGGGCAGTGGGAACGATTTAACCTTGCCTCTGGCGCACCGGGTGATAAACTACGGGAAAACGCGGGGTGGCCCGTGGCTCGGCTTGATGCCAGGCTGGAGTACAACAATGAGGAAAAAACATGCGTGATGTAGTCAACGAAGTGTACGAAAAAATGAAGGTCGGCAGCGCTGCTTGGGTGCGTCCGGTAGCCGCCAAAGGCGATACCCTGCCCGAGTTTCAGAGCGCCCACGAAAGCGCCAAACAATTGGCTGAAGAAGGCTTGATCACGATCGGCGAAGTACGGCGCCAGGCCGACGGCTTGATCGACGCGATTCGCATCCAACGGCTGGCCTAGGGCCAGTCCTGGCGTTTGCCACGGGCCGCTTGCAACGCGTTGCAAGTTAGCCCGATCTGGCGCCCGGCCTGATTGACCGGGCGCAGGTGTCTGGTCATTCAACTCGCTCGGGAGCGGTTGCGTATTTTTGCCTGCGGTACTCCCGGCAGGTGAGGCCATCGCATCAAAGTCGTCAACCCGACGCTGCACTCGCTGCAGCTGTCTCCAAATTCTTGCTTCGATTGGCCGCCAATGACCCAAAGCGGAAGCTGCCGGTATAAGTTCAAGTTCCGACCGCCCAATGCCTGGGCTTAGCGCAACGTCCGTTGCGGCCCGCAGTGACGTTTGGGATAGTTTTACTCTTCAATGGACATGTCGATCACCAACTTTCCAACATGTTTTTTGTTTCAAATTGTGCCTGTGCTTCGGAAACCTGGCTGAGAGCAAATGTGTTTGCGACCAGCGCAGAGACTTCTCCCGCCTCAATTCTCCGGATCAGGTTGGGAAAAACCGTGGCGCCAAGAACGGTACAGCCGAACAAGCTCAAGTCTTTCAGGTAAGGTGTCCGGACATCGAGTTCCACGAGCGGGCCTGCAATTGCGCCTGCAGCGCCATACCTGCCAAACGGCTTGAGTACTTCCAATAAACTGGGCCACTGCTTGCCTGCCACCAGATCGATGACGACATCAATACTGCACTTTCCAAGCTTTTGTACAAGATCGTCATCTCTGTCGAGCGTACGATCGGCTCCGATACTCAAAATAGTGTCCGCTTTGGCTGGCGAGGTGATCGCCATAACTTGCGCCCCTCCGGCCTTGGCAAGTTGAATGACGGCAGAACCTACTCCTCCTGATGCGCCAGTCACCAATACAACATCATCGGCAGCCACATTGGCCCGGGTCAGAATGTTTTCAGCTGTGGAGAAGGAGCAGGGAAAGGAAGCGAGCTCAACGTCGTTGAGCGCACTGTTAATTTCATGTGCATGCCTGGCTGCAACAACGGTGTATTCAGCGAGGCCACCATCGCATTCTTAACCAAAGTACCAGGGTTGATCGAGGACCTTGCCGCCGGCCTCCAGAATACGTGGCTCGACAAGCGCTCTTGTATGGAGCAGGCTGGCATCCACTTCGTTTCCGATGGCAACGACTTTGCCACAAACATCCGCGCCTTGAATTCGGGGAAATTGAAAGACATTTCCTGACCAGTTTGCGTCACTGCTGTCGCCGTTTGATTTCGAATATTACCCAAGCCGGGTATTGAGATCGGTGTTGTTGATGCCGGCTGCGCTCACCTTGATCAAGACATCGGCGTGGCCAAGCCCAGCGCACAAGGACATGCAATGCTGAGCACAGCAACCGCGTTGACAAAGCCGAATACCCAGCTCGGCTCAGGCCCCAGAAAGCCCCACCCGAGCAGCGTAAGCAGTGCGATACCAATGACGATGACGACAAAGTAGCCGGCCACAACGTCGGCCAGACGCTGCATCGGCGCACGCGAACGCTGAGCTTGGGCGACCATTTGTACAATTTGTGCCAGCATGGTCTGGGAGCCAATTTTTTCGGCGTGTATGATCAGGCTGCCACTGGTATTGAGCGTGGCGCCGATCACTTTGTCACCAAGGCGCTTCGTCACTGGCATCGGCTCGCCGGTGAGCATCGATTCGTCCACTGCGCTTTCACCTTCTATCACCTTGCCGTCGACCGGTACTTTCTCTCCCGGCTGCACGCGCAGTGTATCGCCAATATGGGCATGGGGCAGAGGCACATCCTCTTCGGTGCCGTCAACCCGGATACGGCGCGCCGTCTTCGGGGCCAGGCCCATCAAGGATTTGATTGTCGCTGAGGTTTGTGAACGCGCACGCAGTTCCAGCATTTGTCCCAGCAAAGTCAGGGAAACGATGACGGCTGCGGCTGCGTAGTAGACACCAACTCGACCGCCGTGTGCCGCGAACGTCGACGGGAACAAACCGGGAGCAAATGTGGCGACAACGTTATAGCAATACGCAGCAGCGACGCCGGAGCCGGTCAATGTCCACATGTTCGGACTGCGATGACGTATGGAATGCACGCAGCGCACAAAGAAGGGCCAGCCGGACCATAAGACGACGCGGCTACTTAAAACAAGTTCAATGATGCTTTGACGGGGTATCCCTTCGGGGAACAGCATGTGGCCGAACATCGCCAATATGAAGACGGCGACGGAAAGCGGCAACGTCCACCAGAACCGCTGTCTGAAATCGACCAGTTCAGGATTCGCCGCATCGTCAAGCGCAGGCATCACCGGCTCCAGCGCCATCCCGCATATCGGGCAACTGCCTGGCGCGTTTTTCCGAATTTCCGGGTGCATGGGGCAGGTGTACATCGTTGCAGCTTGAGCAACTGTTGGCTCCTGTACTTTTTTGGTGCCTAGATAGGACTGTGGACTCGAACGAAATTTGTCCATGCCGCCGATGCTGCAAAAGAAATAATCATGGCTGGCATAGGCGATTTTCCTGGCCTGGTCGGCGCTCACTTTCATGCCGCAAACAGAGCCCGTGAACGATTGATCCAGGCCAGCGGCAGAGTCATCGGCAGGTCCGTGCGCAGCGTCGCCACCGTGATGCCGTGTCACGCGAGATTGATATCCATGCGGTGTCCATGATGGGCGGGCACGCAGCAGAAGCATTTCCGCTGAGCGCTGCGCTATAGTTGATGCCGGTTCAATCCAACCAGCCTGCGCAGATGGTTTGCAGGCAAGGCGTTGTGAACCCAGCTACAGTACGCATCGGTTTCATAACGCAATCCCCTTTTTCGTGAAAGTTGGAATAAACGCTGGTGTACGTTGTCGATACTGATCGTACTCGCTCCCAAATTGCGCTGCCATATCCCGCTCTTCCGACTTGGCCAGGCGGGCATAAACCCAGACCAAAATGGGAAACATTACCAATGTGATCAATGTTGGCCACTGCAACAAGAACCCGAACATGATCAAGACAAACGCCACGTATTGTGGATGACGTATGCGGGCGTAGAGCCCTGTCGTAGCGAGGCGATGATGACGCTGGGCGTCATAAAGGACACGCCATGCAGACGACAGCATGGTGAAGCCGCCAAAAATAAATAGGTAGCTAAGTAGATGGAATGGACCGAAATGGGGGTTGACCTTCCAACCAAGCATGACTTCAAGGAGATGACCCGCATCATGGGTCAGGAAATCGACACCAGGAAAATGCGTTGACAGCCACGGCAGCAATAAATAAATCGTCAGCGGGAAGCCATACATTTCCGTAAATAGAGCGACGATGAACGCGGAGAACGCGCCGAGCGAACGCCAGTCGCGGGCAGTTTTGGGCTTGGTAAAGCTAAATGCAAAAATGATGAACACCAGCGAATTCAGTATGACCAGCAACCACAGTCCATAAGCTGAGGTTTCATGATTCATGATTTCTTCTCTGCCGGATTTGCTGGCGCATCGCCTGGGGCGTCGGTCTCAGGAGTGGTGCGGCCATGGTCCTTGTGACCATGATGCCCGTGATGGAAAAAATGCATGAGCGGACAAGCAAGAACCAGGAGGTAGGGAAGTATCCCCAGAAAATGTGCTCGGTGCTCCGAGAACAGAAAAAATGCGGCGACAGCGAGAAAGCCAATCAATACCCATCTGCTACGACTGTGCTGTCGCTCGCGGGAACGAGACTCTGGTGCGTCATCCATCTCCAACTCCTTTGCTTGATCGATACTGCGCATACGATGGGCAGTAATTGGAATCAGGCGTCGAGCAAATCCACCCGGTCCACTATTTACATTTTTCCATCATTGCCATGTGCTTTTTCATCATTTCCGGCGACATTGATTTCATGCGTTCGTCCATCATCGCTGTCCGTTCTTCCGGCATTTTCGCGCTCATCATTTTTTTATGCATATCGCACATGGATTTCATGTCTTTCATATCCATCATCGCCATCTGGTCGCCGGGCGCGCTTGGCGACATCACTCCTGCAGGTTGCGCCGACGGGCTGTCAGGGTGATGTTGGCTATGCTCGGAGTCCTGGCTTGTCGCACAGCCAGCCATCGTCGTCGCCACAACGACAGCGGTGAACCAAGTTGCGAATTTGAATTTTGATTTCATCAAAAAAACTCCTATCTGATGCGCTGAAAAGTCAGCAAATTATTCTCGGTAAGTTAGAGGTTACTTTTTGGTAAATCGGCCGCTCCTCAGACTTCATACTAGTCGCCGAGACATCAAATTTTATTGACCCACATTAAAATTATCCGGGAAAGGCTGTTCATATTTGAATCGGGCTGGCAATTTCAAGTCGCAGTCGCAGTCGCAGTCGCAGTCGCAGTCGCAGTCGCAGTCGCAGTCGCAGTCGAACATGCACAAGATTTCTTGGGGTAGTCGGTGTGTCGATGAGTTGGCTCACCTGGCGGTTAGGAAAAACTGGGGGCGTGGGTTTTGCGTGCCTGGTTCTAGGTCACATGGAAGCGGGCATGGCAGACAAGGTAACGGCGCAATAACGTACTTCATGGCATCCTCTGCAACACCGAACTGGGGCTCCAGATTTGTACTGAGGACTCACTCCACACTTGGCAATATAATTTCAAATGTAATGACCGAACTATGGGAGCTTGCCCGCACGGTTCCCTGATGTGCCTCGATGATGGACTTGACGATGGCCAATCCGAGACCTGCCCCTTCATTACCGGCGACGTCGCGCTGTCGTTGCCGGGATGGATCAACCCGATAAAAACGGTCGAACAGGCGTGACAGATGCTCTTCTGCAATGGTATCGCCGGGATTCTCGATGCGCACCACCGTGCGTCCCTCTTTGCTCGACAAGGTGGCGGTCACGACGCCTGCGCGTGGCGTGTAACGTATGGCATTCGATAACAGGTTGCCTAGCGCCCGGCGCAACATGAGCGGGTCTCCCGCGACCATGTGCGCCGTCCCCTCCAGTTTGAACGACACGCCGCGATCTTCTGCCCAGGCTTCAAAATAATCAAATAGAGCGCTGATCTGTGCGCCCAGATCGATATTGCGCAACGTCAGGCTGGCCAGATCATTCTCGGTTTGCGCCAGAAACAGCATGTCTGCGATCATCTTGCCCATGCGTTCGAACTCTTCAAGATTGGAGTACAAAATTTCACGATATTGATC
>JBLHNV010000178.1:0-6319 GCA_047623125.1 Janthinobacterium sp.
CGCCCGCAAGCGCGCTTACTTTCGTTTTTTGAACGATTCCTTGATGCGATTCTGGCGCCGTTTTTTATCTTCGTCATGGGCTTTGCGCTTGTCCAGTCCCAGCATTTTTTCGATGAATTCAAACCAGATGAATGCCAGTAGCATCAGGCCGACGATCCACCACCATGACAAGCCGGCAAAGTGCCAGACTTCAAAGTAGCGCAACAGGCACAGCGCAGCGATCAAAATGATGAGTGGCATAGTGTGTTCCAAGTTGACCATTGTGTTGCAAACAATACAGGCATCAACGGCGTACTATTGCGATACTGGTCAAGCTTGCCCCGAGGTGTCGCGTTGGAGCGAAATATGTTTCGGGTTTGTTACTGCTTCGTTACAGCTTTGTTACAAGTTCTAGTGGGAAAATACGGTAAAATGCCTCAAGTTATCACCTTGGAGAACACAATGAAACGATCAATTTTGGTTGGTATGTTGATCCTGTCGGGATTTGCCACGCAAGCAGCGATGGCCAATGCGGATTTGGCCAAAGGCAAGAATTGCATGGCTTGCCATGCCATTGGCAGCAAACTGGTCGGCCCGGCATTCAAGGATGTAGCGGCGAAGTATGCGGGTCAAAAAGACGCCGAAGACAAGTTGGTGAAAAAAGTCATGATGGGTGGATCGGGCGTATGGGGTGCGGTTCCCATGCCCGCCAATCCGCAAGTGAGCGAGGCAGAAGCGCACACACTGGTCAAATGGATATTGGCGCTGAAATGATAGTGCAGATATAACGTTGTACAGATAAGACTTGTACAAAAAAATCTGTGTACAGGAAGAGGGCGCTGAATCGATCAGCGCCCTTTTTTTGATCGTTTGCGGTGATCGTTTGCGGTGATCGTTTGCGGTGATCGTTCAGATGACTTGCGTGCTTCAATCCTGGCTTTCTTGCCATCCTTGCATCTGAACTTGTACCTGAATGCAGGCCGCTGGTAATCTGGTGATGGCTTATTCCTTGTGCGCTTTCAGAAATTCCTCGGCGACTGCGCGCGCGACGATCTCGGCCGTGCTTGCGTGCAAGTCCTGGCGGATGTGCGCGCTCAAGTCTTGCGCTGCATGGTGCAGTGCGGCGGCCAGCGTCTCCTCGATGCGCTGCTCCAGTACCAAATTCACATGTTGTTGCATTTGTTGCAGGATGCGCGTGGATAGCCGTTGTTCCAGCGCATCCCATGCGTAAGTGCTGCCATCGACCCAGGGCGGCGCGTCGACATCGGCCAGTTTGTTGCCGATGCTCGCTTTGGCGCTGGCATCGTTACTGCTGTCCGCTGGCGCATCCTGATGGATCTTGTCTTGATCGCTGCTGCCTGCCGGCGCAGGCGCAGGTATCTCGCCGTGATCGCTGCTGACCCGGGCATCGGCATGCTGCGCGTCGGCGGCATCGAGGTGTAATATTTCAGTCAGCAGCGGAATGCCGGCATCGAACTGCGGAGCTGAATTCATGTTTTACCTGCAATAAAGTGGCTGGGCTGATAGTTTTGCTGTTTGTATTCGGTATAACGCTTGCGCCCGGCAGCGGCGTCATCCGGATCTTGCGAGATGATTTCGAACAGGCGCTGGAAGCGCGAAAAAACGCCTGGCGTGCGGTTCGATAAATTCACCAGGATGTCGAAATGGGGCAATCGGTCAGCGTCGCTGGCGGTCAGTATGATCGGCGTCTCTGCCGCCAGCGAAGTGCCGGCCAGCACGTGCGGCAAGAAATCAGGCGCCGAAAATGTCCACAGCGCCTGGTCGAGCAGCGCGCACTGGGCAGCGTCTTGCGTCATCAGCACAATCTGGTTGCGCGCCTGATGCGCCTTGCGCACGAGGCGGCAAGCGTAGGCAATCTTGTCGGCAACGTTGGTATGAAAATCGATACGGGTCATATACTCAGAAAAAAATGTGTGCGTCGGCAAGGCTAGATTCTAACCGTTTGCACTGACGCCGCACTGCTTGACTTGATGCGCGCGCGGCGCACGGCAATACAGTAGGCAGCAGTACTGCCGGCGCAGCGCTAGAATTGGAAGTTCGGCGCAGCCCTGGGTGGAGGCAGCGACTGGCGCCCGGCATCTTCGGCCGGTGCCATGGTGCCGGGTTGCGCGGACGGCAGTGCGGCCGCAGCGGGCGGGGGCGACTGGTAGTCCGATCGCAGCATGTTTTTTACTGGGTAGCGCGCTGCCGTCAGTGCCAGGTCCCAGCGGCTCTGTTCAAAGCCGACATACTTGCTGCTGCCGATCAGCAGCAACGGAAATTGCGAAGCGCCGCCCGCTTGGCGCAGCGCTGCATGGTCGCTGGCGTTGCTGACGGTTTTTTCGACATAGGGAATGCCGCGCGCCTGCAGCATCATGCGGCCCTGATCGCAAGCGTCGCACTGGCTGGTTGTATACAGCGTGACCGGATGGTTTTTGACGGCCAGCGCCACTTCAAACGGCAAGCCTGACGTGGCCTGTGGTTCTGGCGGCCCTCTGCTATCGATTTTGTCGACCGTCACCGACGCCGCTGGCGGCGTGTCACTGAAGTGGGTCACTCCTTTTGCATCTTTCCATCGATAGACCTGGGCGTTGGCCGCCCCTATGCACAGGCACAACAGCAAAGCGAATTTCAGCGTCGAGTGCATGGCTTTCCTTTCGTCTTAAAACACCCACTGCCGTTGCGTCGCCATGGCTATCCTGGCATCAGGCTGCCATGCCGCTGTGGCGCAGCAATGCGTCGATGCTGGGTTCACGGCCGCGGAAAGCCTTGAACGATTCGAGTGCCGGGCGCGCGCCACCTACGGCCAGAATTTCTTGCTGGAAACGCTTGCCGATGTCGGCAGACAGCACGCTGCCGCCCGCTGCTGCCGCTTCTTCGAATGCACCATAGGCATCGGCCGATAATACTTCAGCCCACTTGTAGCTATAGTAGCCGGCGGCATAACCGCCGGAAAAAATATGACCAAACGAGTTCTGGAAACGGTTGAAGGCAGGCGGCATCATGACCGAAAATTGCTGGCGCACTTCATCGATCAAGTCTTGTACGGTCTTGCTGCTGGCCGGATCGTAGTCGTAGTGCAAGTGCATGTCGAACAGCGAAAATTCGACCTGACGCAGCGTTTGCAAGCCGGACTGGAAATTCTTTGCCGCCAGCATCTTGTCGAACAAGGCGCGCGGCAATGGTTCGCCGGTCGTCACGTGCGACGTCATGTGTTGCAGCACTTCCCATTCCCAGCAGAAATTTTCCATGAATTGTGATGGCAATTCGACGGCATCCCATTCGACGCCGGAAATGCCGGATACGCCGATATCGTCGACCTGAGTCAGCATATGGTGCAAACCATGGCCGAATTCGTGGAACAGCGTGGTCACTTCATCGTGCGTCAGCAGCGTCGGCTGGGCCTTGCCATCGACGATGTTAGGTGCGGTGAAATTGCACGTCAGGTAGGCGATCGGCGTTTGCAGCGCACCGCTGCTTGTCAGGCGGCGGCTGCGCGCATCGTTCATCCAGGCGCCGCCGCCCTTGCCGCTGCGTGCATACAGATCGAAATAGAATTGGCCGATCAGCTTGCCTTCTTTTTCGATCCGGAAAAAGCGCACGTCCGGATGCCAGGCGCTGGCGCTGTCTTGCGTGATAGTCACCGAAAACAGCGTTTGCACCAGTCGGAACAAGCCATCAATGACTTTGGGTTCGGGAAAATATTGTTTCACTTGCTGGGCCGAGAATGCGTAGCGCTGTTCCTGCAGCTTTTCCGAAGCGTAAGTGGCGTCCCACGATTCCAGCTTTTCCAGTCCCAGCTCATCCTTGGCGAAGGCGCGCAGTTCGGCCAGATCTTGCTCCGCAAACGGGCGCGCGCGTTGCGCCAGGTCTTCCAGGAAGGTGATTACTTGCTGCGGACTCTGTGCCATTTTCGGCACCAGCGACACTTCAGCGAAATTCTTATAGTCGAGCAACTTGGCTTCTTCATCGCGCAAATTGATCATCTTGATGATGTTCTGGCTATTATCCCATTGTTCCAGCTCACTGAAATCGATGCCCAGCTCGGATGCCTTGGTCGCATTGGCGCGGTAGATCGTTTCGCGCAGCGCGCGCTTGTCGGCCAGTTGCAAAATCGGAAAGTAGGATGGGAAATGCAGCGTGAATTGATAGCCGGTTTTGCCATCCTTTTCAGCGGCCGCGCACGCTGCCTGTTTGACATCGTCTGGCAAGCCGGCCAGATCGGCCTCGTCGCTGACATGCAATGTGTAATCGTTGGTCGCATCGAGCACGTTTTCGGAAAAACGGGTCGATACTGCCGCATGTTCTTCCTGGATTTCGGCAAAGCGCACTTTTTTCTGCTGATCCAGCTCGGCGCCGCCCATGCGGAAATCACGCAGCGCATTGTCGATGATGCGCTGACGCACAGGGCTCAACGTGGCAAATTCGGCGCTGACCTTGAGCGTCTTGTATTTGTCGAACAGCGCCTCGTTCTGGGCCAGCGCGGTCCAGAATTCGGTCAGCTTGGGTTGGTTTTCATTGTAGGCGGCGCGCAACTCAGGACTGTCCACGACATGGTTCAGATGGCTGACGATGCCCCAGGCCCGGCCCAGCAACTCGCTGCTGTCTTCCAGCGGCGTGATGAAATTGTCCCACGTCACTTGCGCCATCGGCGCTTCCAGTTGCGCGACGACAACGCTGCATTGGTCGAGCAAATACGCGATCGCCGGCGTCACATGTTCAGGCTTGATGGCGTCGAAGTGCGGCAAGTCTGAAAAATCGAGCAGCGGATTTTGTGCTGTGTTCGGTGATGTGTTCTGTGTTGTCGTCATTGTCGCTTTCCTTGGTTGCTCAAGCGCGCCCGCAAGGGGCGCCGCGTTAAATAGAGTGTATTCGGTTCTTTACATGCGTTCTGCCGCTTCGACGGTATTCATCAACAGCATCGTGATCGTCATCGGACCGACGCCGCCTGGCACCGGCGTGATCCGCGAAGCGATTTCCCTGACATTGGCGAAATCGACATCGCCGCACAATTTTCCATCATCGTTGCGGTTCATGCCGACATCGATGACGATCGCGCCCGGGCGCACCATCTCGGCGGTGAGCGTGTTGCGGCGCCCGACGGCGACAACGATGATGTCAGCGCCGCGCGTGTGATGCATCAAATTCGGCGTTCCACTATGGCATATGGTCACGGTTGCGTTCGCTTGCAAGAGCAACAGCGCCATCGGTTTGCCGACCGTGTTGCTGCGGCCAATGACGACGGCATGCTTGCCGCGCAAATCGATGCCGGTGCTTTCGATCAGTTTCATGCAACCGTAGGGCGTGCAAGGACGAAATCCCGGCAAGCCGGTCAGCAATTCGCCTGCGCTCAGCACTGAATAGCCATCAACATCCTTGCTGCTGGCGATCGCTTCGATGACCTTGTGCGGGTTAATGTGCGGGGGCAACGGCATCTGGACCAGGATGCCGTGGATGCGCGGGTCGGCATTCAATGCGGTGATCCGTTCCAGTAATTGCGCTTCGCTCAGTTCTGCGTCGTAGCGCTCCAGCACGGAATGAAAGCCGACCTCGCCGCAAGCCTTGACCTTGTTGCGCACGTAAACCTGGCTGGCCGGATCCTCGCCGACCAGAATCACGGCCAGGCCAGGCTTTCTGCCTCGCGAAAAAAGGGCGCGCGCGCGCACGCTTATGTCGGCGCGCAATTGTTGGGAGAGCAGGATTCCGTCGATCAGTTGAGCTGGCATGGTGTAGGCTGGTGGGAGGATAAAGTGGAATTATAAAGCCGCTGCGCACGATCGCTTTCCATAGTCTTCAAAAACGCGGCACTGCAATAATCATTTGTCATTAATTTTCACATTATGAAAAGTTATATCATAATTTGAGAAGTTATCAATCTCCTGTTAAACTCTTCAGATTCAAGAAGGTTAATGGTAACAATCAGTTCCATGCGGTCCGACAGCGATCCTTGATCGGGGTGGGGCATCAACAATAAATAGGAGACTACGCAATGTCAGCTCAACTCGATCAACTCACGGCCCAGGCGTCCAGCGACCCTGATATGCAAGAAACCGGCGAATGGCTAGCCGCACTCGAATCCGTGCTCGAAAAAGAAGGTCCGGAACGGGCCCACTATTTGATGGAACGCCTGGTCGATCTGGCCCGTCGCCGCGGCGCTCAGATTCCGTTTTCCAGCAATACCGCTTACGTCAACACGATTCCGTTGCACCAGGAACAACACTGTCCCGGCAACCTTGAATATGAAGAGCGTCTGCGCTCGTGGATGCGCTGGAATGCGATGGCGATGGTGGTCAAGGCCAACCGCGTCGACGGCGACCTGGGCGGCCATTTGTCGAGCTTC
>JBLHNV010000179.1:0-6296 GCA_047623125.1 Janthinobacterium sp.
ACCGTTGTGGGACCCGCAAGAAGTGAGCGAGATGTTTGATGCCGATAAAGATTGAAATGTTAACATTTTTACATTTTGATATCTTGACACTTTGTGCTGGTACGGCGCATGATGTTTCTTAACCATAAGAAATTTTTCAGGCTGTCGCCACGCGCCATGATTTTGGTTCCTGGCACGACGGCAAACTGACGGCCGTGATGTGGCGGCGCATGCGCTTGAAGTGCCGCTTCTTTAGAGGAAAAAGTTACAACTACATAATTAATCGGCGGCACCTCAGACGTGAGTGCGCCACCTCCTGGTTGCACGCTTTGATCAATGATTGCAGGCGCGACGAACTCCCTAAAACCCTACGGAATACGCCCAATGAATCTGCACCGCCTTGATCTTTTCTCGCTCTCTTTGTTCAATCTGATCGCGCGTACGGGCAGCATCAGCAAGGGCGCTGAGTTGGCCGGTCTTGCTGTTGGCGCCGCCAGCAAGCGCATCGCGGACCTTGAAGAGGCCGTTTTTACCAAACTGTTCGCGCGTCATTCGCGCGGTGTGACGTTGACGGCTGCTGGCCTGGCCATGCAGCGTCACGCGCAACTCATTTTGGGCGATGTTGATCATCTGGCTGCGGACCTTTCCAACTACGCCAACGGCATCATTGGTGTCGTGCGCATGTGGGCCAACACATCGGCCATCACGCAGTTCCTGCCTTGTGATCTGAAGGCTTTCGCGATCGACAATCCGAGTATCCGCGTGGACCTTGAAGAAGAAGACAGCAGCGAAGTGGTGTTGGCGACCTGCGATGGTCGCGCCGATTTCGGCATCTTTGCCGACCGTACGCCAATTTCCGGCTTGCATGTCATGAATTACCGGCGTGACCAATTGGTGCTGGTCGTGCCGAGCGGTCATGCGCTGTCGGGCCGACGTCAAGTGCGGTTCGAAGAGGTCATTGCTTACGATATTGTCAGTTTGCCAGCGCGCACATCTCTGGCCAAGCGCCTCCAGGCTGAAGCTGATGCACTGGGGCAAAGTCTGAAGCTGCGCATTCAGGTGCGCAGCTTTGATGCCATGTGCAAGATGGTCGCCGCCGGCATGGGGGTCGCGATTTTGCCGCGTGATGCGGTGCAGCCTCTCGTGCGTGCCATCGACTTGCGTCTGATTACGCTCAACGAGGATTGGGCGGATCGTCAACTGCTGATCGGCATGCGCGATCCAAGCGCAGTACCACGCGCGGCGCGGTTGCTGATCGAGCACCTTTGCGAATCGGCAAAGCACAAGTAAGCGTCCTCGCAGCTGAGCTGACAGAGCGCTACGCATTTTCGAGATGGTTTGGCAAAGCCAATGCCCATTCAGAAAAAACTCAAAAAATGGATCGCCGCCCGGGCCTGAGTGCGCCCGAAAACAAGGCAAGTGCCCGGCCAAGAGTGAACAAAAGCTTGATCTGCCTGGAAAAATGACCAGCGCCGGGGGCGTTGCTTGTGCAACGCCAATGGGCCAATGGTACGAGCCACAGCAGGTGCCATGCATCGAGCGGTTCTCATGCAAAACGCCATCGCGCTTTCGCATATCGAGAAAGCTTAATTTTCATCTTTGTCATTCCGTTTTGTGAAGCGCACGTACATAGTGAATTCCAGCACCAAGTCGTGCGCAGCAGGATCAAGCCGTGGCTGGGTGCGTGTGGCAAGGGTGTTCAAGTCGCATCGGGCAACGGTGCAGCATCGATGGTCTAAGCGAATGAGTCGTTGACCGAACCAAGGTTACCTCTTGAAGGGAATACACATGACTGCTCAGACACTGCTCGACAAACTCTGGCAGCGCCACGTTGTGACGCAAGACGCTGACGGTCTCACGATGCTCTACGTCGATCGTCATCTGGTCTATGAAGTCACCAGCCCGCAGGCTTTCGAAGGTCTGCGACAAAGTGGCCGTCAACCCTGGCGTGCCTCGACGATATTGGCGACGTGCGACCATAATGTGCCCACGACCTCGCGTCAGATCCCGATCGCCGATGCCCTGTCGCGCCTGCAAGTTGAAACGCTGTCGAGCAACTGCGTTGAGTTTGGTATCACCGAGTTTGGCCTGAGCGACAAGCGCCAGGGCATCATTCATGTGATCGGTCCCGAGCAGGGTGCAACCTTGCCTGGCATGACGGTCGTCGCTGGCGACTCCCATACCAGCACGCACGGTGCCTTTGCGGCGCTGGCCTTTGGTGCCGGCACTTCCGATGTCGAGCATGTGCTCGCTACCCAATGCCTGCCGGTGCAGCGCATGAAAGCCATGCGTGTGCACGTTGAAGGCGTAACGCCCAAAGGCATCAGTGCCAAGGACATCATTCTCGAAATCATCGCTCGCATCGGCACTAGCGGCGCAACCGGTTACGCGATTGAATTTTCCGGTGCGGCGATCCGGTCATTGTCGATGGAAGGTCGCATGACCCTGTGCAACATGGCGATCGAAGCCGGTGCACGCATTGGTCTGGTGGCCGTCGACGACAAGACAATCGATTACGTACGAGGCCGGCCCTTCGCTCCAAAGGGAGCGCTGCTCGAACAAGCGATTCAGTATTGGCGCACCCTGGTCAGCGACGAAGGGGCCCGGTTTGATCATGAGATTGTGTTTGATGCGTCTGCGATCCGACCGCGCATCACCTGGGGCACCTCGCCCGAGATGGTCGCCACCATCGATGAACAGGTGCCCGATCCTTGCATGCAGTCCGACCCTGTCAAGCGCGCAGGGATGCAGCATGCGCTCGGCTACATGGGCCTGCATGCAGGCACGGCCATGAGCGCCATCGTTCTGGACAAGGTGTTCATCGGCTCTTGCACCAACGGACGCATTGAAGATCTTCGCACTGCTGCTGACATCGTGCGTGGCAAGCGCATCGCGGCCTCGATCCGCCAAGCGCTGGTCGTGCCAGGATCGGGGCTCGTGAAGCAACAAGCCGAAGCCGAAGGGCTCGACCAGATATTCATCGACGCCGGTTTCGAGTGGCGCGAACCAGGCTGCTCGATGTGTCTTGGCATGAACGATGACCGGCTCGCGTCCGGCGAGCGCTGCGCTTCCACTTCGAACCGTAACTTTGAAGGCCGGCAGGGCGCAGGCGGGCGCACGCATCTGGTGAGCCCGGCGATGGCGGCGGCAGCGGCCATCGCCGGTCACTTCGTCGATATCACCATCTAAGGAGGTTTGCCCGCATGCAAAAATTCACATCATTCGACGGCCTGGTCGTCCCCCTGGATCGCGCCAACGTCGATACTGACGCCATCGTTCCGAAGCAGTTCATCAAGTCGATCAGCAAGACCGGCTTTGGCCCGCACTTGTTCGACGAGTGGCGCTATCTCGACCGCGGCGAACTGGGGCAGGACTGCTCGGTGCGGCCCTTGAACCCTGACTTCGTGCTCAATCAGCAGCGCTACCGCGGTGCACAAATCTTGCTGGCGCGCGAAAACTTCGGCTGTGGTTCTTCACGCGAACACGCGGTCTGGGCCCTGAAGGATGCAAGCTTACGCGTCGTGATTGCCTCCAGCATCGCCGACATCTTCTACGGCAACTGTTTCAAGAGCGGTTTGCTGCCGATCGTGCTCGACAAGGAGGTCGTCGACAAGTTATTCGGACTCGCCAGCACAGCGCATGCGCTGCATCTGCACATCGACCTGGCTGCCCAGACCATGACGCCCTGCGGCGGCGCCCCTATCGCCTTCACGATCGGCGCCGAGCGCAAGCACCGGCTCCTTGAAGGACTCGACGACATCACGCTGGCATTGCAAGATGCCGACAGTATCCTGGCCTATGAAGCGCAGCGCCGCATCCTCGAACCCTGGCTCTTTGCCTGAGCCGAAGTGCGCATGCTGAGCACCTTATCCTATCTTCAGGATCGTTCTGCGCACCAGGCGCTGTCTGTCGGAGCGCCCGCACATCACGGTACTTTCTTCAGCGCCTTGAATAAACCAAATCCCGACTGGCTGACGCAATTGCGCTGCCAAGGCGTCATCTGAACTCACAACGGACAACCATGGACACTATAAAATCAAACGACATGCAGCCCAATGCGCTGACAGGTCTGCGCATCATCGAGATGGGACAGCTCATTGCCGGCCCGTTCGCCGGCAAGATACTCGGCGAATTCGGGGCCGACGTGATCAAGATCGAGGCGCCGGGCGCTGGCGACCCGTTGCGCAACTGGCGCTATGTCAAGGACGGCACCTCGGTGTGGTGGCAAGTGCAATCGCGCAACAAGCGCTCGATCGCACTCGATCTGCGCAGCCCCGAGGGGCAGGATATTGCACGCAAGCTCATTACCGGAGCCGACGTACTGATCGAAAATTTCCGCCCCGGCACGCTGGAAGGTTGGGGCCTCGGTTACGAAGCATTGTCGAAGCTCAATCCGGGGCTTGTGATGTTGCGCATCTCGGGCTATGGCCAAACCGGTCCCTATCGCGATTTGCCCGGGTTCGGCGCCATCGGCGAAGCGATGGGCGGTTTGCGCCATGTGACCGGTGAGCCGGGCCGGGTCCCGGTGCGTTGTGGCGTCTCGATCGGGGACTCTCTGGCGGCCTTGCACGGAACGATTGGCGTGCTGACGGCGCTGCTGCACCGCAAGATGCATGGCGCAGGCGGGCAGGTAATCGACGTGGCGCTGAACGAAGCCGTGTTCAACATCATGGAGAGCCTGATCCCCGAGTACAGTGCCGCCGGCGTGGTACGTGAACCGGCGGGCAGTGCGCTGCCGGGCATTGCGCCGTCGAACGCCTACCACTGCGCTGACGGTGTCGTACTGATCGCGGGCAATGGCGACAGCATTTTCAAGCGTCTGATGCAAGCCATCGGCCGCGACGATCTTGCCACAGACCCTGAGTTGTCCGATAACGCCGGTCGTGTCACGCGCGTTGCCGAGCTCGATCTGGCCATTGAGAATTGGACGCAGTCGCGCGCCATTGACCAGGTGCTCGCCATCCTCGGCCAGGCGCGCGTGCCGGCCGGTAAAGTCTATACCGCGCAAGACATCGCCGAGGACCCGCACTACCGGGCGCGCGACATGATCTTGCGCCAGACGACGCGCGACGGAGACGTGCTTGAGGTGCCCGGTGTGGTTCCCAAACTCTCCGCTACGCCAGGCAACTTGCGCAGCGCGGCGCCAGGGCTGGGTGACGACACCGATGCGGTGCTGACCGAACTGGGTCTGTCCGCCCACGACATCGCCAAGCTGCGCGACCAGAAGGTGGTCGCATGAATACAACTTATTGCCCATTGCCTGCGTTGCTGGCGCGGCGCCCGGGGAGCACGACATGATCGAACCGGCCATCGTTGTCCTTATTTTGCTGGGCCTGATCGGGGTTGGTGCGCCGATTTTCCTCGCGCTCGGCGCAGCCGGTCTGACCGGCCTGTTCATGGCGCGCGGCAGCATGGCGTTCTTCTTCGCCCCATCGTCCTTGTTCGGCCAGCTCAACAGCTTTGAGTTGATCGCGCTGCCCTTGTTCATTTTGATGGGCAACTTCCTCAGTGCGACGCCGGTCGGCGCCAACTTGTTCCGCGCGGCGGCCATGTGGCTGCAATGGTTGCGCGGCGGACTTGCGATCGCCACCGTAGGCGCGTCGACGATCTTCGGCGCGATCAGCGGCGTCAGCGTCGCCGGTGTTGCCGCGGTCGGATCGATCGCCGTGCCTGAAATGCTCAAACACGGATACAACCGCCGACTTGCTGCCGGCAGCGTCGCCAGTTCCGGCGCGCTGGCGATGCTGATTCCCCCAAGCGTGCCTTTTATCATTTACGGCGCCAGTTCGGGCGTGTCGGTGTCGGCACTTTTTATTGGCGGCATCGTGCCCGGCATCGCGCTGGCGCTGGCGCTGTCGCTCTTCATCTACTTGCGAGTACTCGTCAAACCCGAGTTGGCGCCGCGCGACACGACGTCGGTTTACTCGTGGGGTGATCGTTTGCGCGCTCTCGGCGGAGTGTGGCACACGCTGCTGCTCGTTGCCATCGTTCTTGGTGCCATCTATTCCGGCATGGCCACGCCTTCCGAATCAGCGGCCCTCGGCGCGGCCGGTGCCTGCTTCATCGCCGGCGTCATCTTTCGGACATTGAACCGCAAGACGCTGATACATATTCTGTCGTCCAGCCTCAAGGTGTCCGGCTCTATCTTGCTCATCATTGGTTGCGCCAAGATCTTCGGCGATTACCTCAATCTGGTGCGCCTGCCGGAGATCGTCACCGAGACGCTGGTCGCAACCGCCTTGCCACCCTGGGCCATCCTGATCATCATCATGGTGGCGCTGGTGCTGCTGGGCATGCTGGTTGACGGGGTGTCGCTG
>JBLHNV010000180.1:0-6275 GCA_047623125.1 Janthinobacterium sp.
CTGGAAACGCCGACCGAGAATCTGTTCGTCTGCGATGCGTCGGTTATTCCGGAAGCGTGGGGTTTGGCGCCGACGTTGACCTTGCTCTGTCTGGGCCAGCGTCTCGGCCAGTATCTGGGTCAGCGCCTGGGATGAGCGCCGGAGGCGGACGCATGGCCTGTTGGCGCTGACCGACCAGTCGCCGCGCAAATGACAAGGGCCGCCACGGTTTCCCGTGGCGGCCCTGCAGAACCATCAATCAAGCCCGCTTAGGCCAGTTTGCCGTGACACTGCTTGAATTTCTTGCCGCTACCGCAAGGGCAAGGGTCGTTGCGGCCCACCTTGACGCCGAGATTGACTGAATGCTCGCCGCTGCCCGGCCGGGTCGTCGGCGCCAGCAATTCTTCCGGTGCCGCTTCGGAATCGAAATCGGCATGCTGGAATTGCACGTTTTCGACATGCGATTGCTGCAGCGCTGCCTCAGCCGCATCGATTTCATCGCGCGACTGGATATGCACCGTCATGACCAGCTTGACGACTTCATTCTTGATCATGTCGAGCATCTGGCCGAACAGTTCGAACGCTTCGCGCTTGTATTCCTGCTTCGGGTTCTTCTGCGCATAGCCGCGCAGATGGATACCCTGACGCAAGTGATCGAGCGCTGCCAGATGTTCGCGCCAATTGCTGTCGACGCTTT
This sequence comes from Janthinobacterium sp., assembly GCA_047623125.1. Taxonomy (GTDB): domain Bacteria; phylum Pseudomonadota; class Gammaproteobacteria; order Burkholderiales; family Burkholderiaceae_D; genus Janthinobacterium. Next base: position 677 of record JBLHNV010000180.1, read on the forward strand.
GCAACATCACATTGCGCTCGAAACCGCTGAAGGATTCCTTGCCAACGATGTCGACTTTCGCATTGTATTGTGCATCACTGGCTTCCAGCACGCGCTGCTGCAGATCTTCTTCGGTCAGGTCCGGCTCGGTTTCCAGCATTTTTTCCAGCGCCAGATCAAGCCGCCACTCGCTGGCCAGCGTCGCTTCCAGACCCTTGATATCCCACTGCTCTTCAAGCGACTCGGGCGGCACATGTTCTTGCACCAGGTCGGTGAACACGCCGTGACGCAGCGAAGCGATCAGCTCCGACACATCGGTCGTTTCCAGCAAGTCGTTGCGCTGCGTGTAAATGACCTTGCGCTGGTCGTTGGCGACGTCGTCGTATTCCAGCAATTGCTTGCGGATGTCGAAGTTGCGTGCTTCCACCTTGCGCTGCGCCGATTCGATCGAACGCGACACGATGGCCGCTTCGATCGGCTCGCCTTCCGGCATTTTCAATCTGTCCATGATCGAGCGCACCCGATCTCCGGCGAAAATGCGCAGCAAAGCGTCGTCGAGCGACAGGTAGAAGCGCGACGATCCCGGATCGCCTTGGCGACCTGCGCGCCCGCGCAACTGGTTGTCGACGCGGCGCGATTCGTGACGCTCGGTACCGATGATGTGTAAACCTCCGGCGGCAACCACGCCGTCGTGCAGCGATTGCCACTCGGCGCTCATTTTGGTCGATTGCGCGGCCTTGTCAGCATCCGACAAGGCCGGGGCTTCTTCGATGAACTGGATCTGTTTTTCGACATTGCCGCCAAGGACGATGTCGGTACCGCGCCCGGCCATGTTGGTCGCGATCGTGATCGCTTTCGGGCTGCCGGCCTGGGCGATGATTTCCGCTTCGCGCACATGCTGCTTCGCATTGAGCACATTGTGCGGCAACTTGGCCTCGGCCAGAATGCCTGACAGCATTTCGGAATTTTCGATCGAGGTGGTACCAACCAGCACCGGCTGGCCACGCTCGTAGCAATCGCGGATATCGCCGACCATCGCAGCGTATTTCTCCTGCGCCGTCTTGTACACCTGGTCTTGGCGGTCCTTGCGTTGCAATGGCCGGTTTTGTGGAATCACGACTGTTTCCAGGCCGTAGATTTCCTGGAATTCGTAAGCTTCGGTATCGGCGGTGCCGGTCATGCCAGCGAGCTTGCCATACATGCGGAAATAATTCTGGAACGTGATCGAGGCCAGCGTCTGGTTCTCGTTCTGGATGCGCACGTCTTCCTTGGCTTCGACCGCTTGATGCAAGCCATCAGACCAGCGCCGACCAGTCATCAAACGACCGGTGAATTCATCGACGATGATGACTTCATTGTCTTGCACCACGTAATGCTGATCTTTGTGATACAGCGCATGCGCACGCAGCGCCGCATACAAATGATGGACCAGCGTGATGTTGGCCGCATCGTACAGCGACGCGCCAGCAGGCAGCAAACCCATGTCGGTCAGCAAAGCCTCGGCCTTTTCATGCCCGGCCTCGGTCAGCAAGACCTGATGCGCCTTCAAGTCCAGCGTGTAATCACCGGGGACTTCGATAGTGCCCTTGCCGTCCGGCGTCTGCTCGCCGATTTGCAGCGCCAACTGGCCCGGCACTGCATTGATCTTCTGGTACAGGTCGGTATGATTTTCGGCCTGGCCGGAAATGATCAAAGGCGTGCGCGCTTCATCGATCAGGATCGAATCGACTTCATCGACGATCGCAAAATTCAAGTCGCGCTGAACCCGATCGCGCGCTTCAAACACCATGTTGTCGCGCAGGTAGTCGAAACCGAATTCATTGTTGGTGCCATAGGTGATGTCGGATGCGTATGCCGACTGCTTGATGTCGTGCTCCATCTGCGACCGGTTGACCCCGGTCGTCAAACCCAGCCAGCCATACAAACGGCCCATGCCGTCGGCATCACGCTGCGCCAGATAATCGTTGACCGTCACCACATGCACGCCCTTGCCTGACAGCGCATTCAGGTAAGCCGGCAGCGTCGCACTGAGCGTCTTGCCTTCTCCTGTGCCCATCTCGGCAATTTTTCCGTAGTGCAGCACCATGCCGCCGATCAGCTGGACGTCAAAGTGGCGCATCTTCAGCACGCGCCTGGCCGCCTCGCGGCATACCGCGAACGCTTCCGGCAGCAAGGCGTCGAGCGCCTCGCCGCTGGCGATACGCTGCTTGAAGGCAGGCGTCTTCGCTTGCAACTCCGCATCGGACAATTTTTCGATGGTAGGTTCGAGCGCATTGATCACGCGAACCGTTTTTTGATATTGCTTGAGTAGGCGCTTATTGCGGCTACCGAAAATTTGGGTCAATAATGACATGCTTGAATTCTTGAAAAAACGCCGTTAAAAAACTCTGTGGTGATATCGCGTGAGCGCACGGAGAATGACTATGGCAAAAGCACGCTATCTGAAAAAGAGCATGATCTTATCATGCGATCTCATCAAGATTGGGATATAGCACCAGATAACAATAGGAAATGGAAGAATATTGCCATAATATAAATATCAATCCAGTGGATATTTCTGTCGCCACGCAGCGCGTTCGCCGGGCAGGGCCGGCCTGTGATATCGTCAAACCATGCGACTCAATTTCAAATATCAGCCGGCCAACGGCCGCACAGGCACCGCTCCGATCGGCGCCGTGTCTTACCTGAGCGGTGCCGGTCCGATGGCTGCGCTGATGCCGGCCGTGACGCGCATGGCGGCGCTGCAAAAAGACTGCGCCACTGCGTTGCCGGCGATGTTCAGTCAGTGCGACATCTTGCAGTTCGAAGCCGGGCAACTGGTGCTGGCCACGCCAAATGCGGCGCTGGCGGCCAAGTTGAAGCAACAACTACCGAAATTGCAAGCCGATCTATCAGCGCGCGGCTGGAAGGTTGACGCCATCAAGCTCAAGGTGCAAGTGACCAGAAGCCTGGCGCCGATCGTCCACACGCATGCGCTGGTACTGCCGCACAAGGCGATGCAAGCGCTGTCCGAACTCGGCGATGCGCTTGATGCATCTTCCGCCAACTCGCCTTTGGCCGCCGCGCTGCGCTTGCTGGTTCGCCATCACAAGGAGGAGTGAATCGGGATAACCCCACGCTCTGGCGCATTCAACGATCAGGTTGGTTCCATGGTCAGATGAACTCAACGAGCGCGCTCATTCAACGGTCAAGTCAATTCCAACGATCCGTTTAACTCAGCGTCCACTCGCGCGCCATCTGGCGCAGATACGATGGCGGTGCCGCTTCATTGGTCGCAAACGAGACAATTTCATACGCTTGCGGGCGCTCCAGCAAGGCCAGCAGCAATTGGTTGTTCATCGCATGACCGGCCTTATGGGCTTCATAGTTGGCCAACAGCGGATGACCGATCAGGTACAGGTCGCCGATCGCATCAAGGATCTTGTGCCGGACAAATTCATCTTCATAGCGCAAGCCGCCGGAATTGAGGATCCGGTATTCATCCATCACGATCGCGTTTTCCAGCGAACCGCCGCGCGCCAGACCCATGCCGCGCAAGCTTTCCACATCCTGCATGAAGCCGAACGTGCGGGCTCGCGCCACATCGTGCACATAGGATACCTCGCCGAAATCGACCTGTGCGCGCTGCACCGAGCCATCGACGGCCGGGTGATTGAACTCAATGAAGAAATCAAGTTTGAAACCCTCGTATGGACTCAAACGCGCCCACTTCTCGCCACTGCCCTGGCCGCTGCGCACTTCCACCGGTTCCAGCACGCGGATGAATTTCTTGGCGACGCTCTGCTCCTGCACCCCGGCTTGCTGCAACAGGTAGACGAAGGACGCAGCTGAGCCATCCATGATCGGAATTTCTTCGGCACTGACGTCGATTTGCAAGTTGTCGATACCCAAGCCAGCGACAGCCGACATCAGGTGCTCGACCGTCGATACGCGCGCGCCGTCCTTGATCAGCACCGACGCCATGCGCGTGTCGCCGACCGCCATCGCGTTGGCCGGAAATTCGACTACAGGATCGAGGTCGACGCGACGAAAAACGACGCCGCTGTCGGGTTCGGCAGGACGCAGCGTCAGTTCAACCCGGGTTCCAGAGTGCAATCCGACACCGATGGTGCGGACCATTTGTTTGATAGTACGTTGTTTTAACATGCGACGATTATATCCAGATTGACGTTGATGCACCGCAACGGTGCTCAATAGCATCAAAAGACGGCACCGCGAGTGCCGTTTTTTTCAAGGTCTGTTAAAAATCAGGACACTTGCTTGAGCAGTGTTTCGGCGTTCGATACTTCGAACTTGCCGCCCTGCTCGATATTAAGTTGAGTGACGACGCCATCGTCGACCAGCAGCGAGTAACGCTGCGAACGCGTCCCCATGCCGAACTTGCTGAAATCGGCATCAAGACCGAGCGCGCGACTGTAGGCGGCATTGCCGTCGGCCATCATGCGCACGATGCCGGTGGCTTTTTGCTCGCGGCCCCAGGCGCCCATCACGAAAGCATCGTTGACGGAGACGCACCAGATTTCATCGACGCCAGCGGCCTTGAACTCGGCTGCATGCTTGACATAACCTGGCACGTGCTGCGCCGAGCAGGTCGGGGTGAATGCGCCCGGCAGGCCGAAAATCGCAATTTTCTTGCCTTTGACGAGCTCTTGCGTATTGAATGTATTTGGTCCGAGCGCACAACCTTCCGTTTCGGACTCGATGAATTCGGACAGGGTACTTTCCGGCAAACTATCGCCAATCTTGATCGTCATAGTAGTTCCTTTATAGGTTGTTGATCCAACAAAAAAAACCGCGCTGGGCGCGGCATGCGACAACATCAGTCTCATAGTATGCCTGACTCTCGCAGCTCATGCAGTGTGCATTTAGCCCCTGAGATGCAATACACGCCTGCGCTCAGACAAGACGAATCAACGCCGCCACGCACAGACGCATGAACCGCAAGACAGGCAGCATGCCCCCATCCGGGAGCGCGCTGCCTGGCCCGCTTTCCTAGTCGGCCTGCTTGCGCAAGAAGGCAGGAATGTCGTAGGTTTCCATGCCGTTCTTGGTCATCGCGCGCACTTGCTCGGACGCCGTTTCGCGGCGCCATACCGCAGGCGCCTTCATGCCATCGAAGCCCTGGGCCGGCGCCGCGCCGCGCGTGCCCGCGCCCGCGCCCGCGCCCGTACCGTTACCCGACGCCGTCATCGGACCGGTGCCGGTGCGTAGCATCTGTTGCGGCACCAGTTGCATCGACTTCTTGGTACGGCCAAGACCGGTTGCCACGACGGTGACCCGGATTTCATCGCCCATCGCGTCATCGTAGGCAATCCCTTGCGCGATCGATGCGTCCGGCGCGGCAAATGCGCGCACGGCAGCCATGACTTCCTTGATTTCCTTGCCTTTCAAGCCGCGGCTGGCGGTGACGTTGACCAGCACCCCGCGCGCACCCGACAGGTCGATACCATCCAGCAGCGGCGATGCCACGGCCTGCTCGGCGGCGATACGCGCACGGTCGACGCCGGACGCAGTCGCGGTGCCCATCATGGCCTTGCCCTGCTCGCCCATGATCGTCTTGACGTCGTTGAAGTCGACGTTGATATGGCCCGGCACGTTGATGATTTCGGCGATTCCGGAA
>JBLHNV010000181.1:0-6251 GCA_047623125.1 Janthinobacterium sp.
ACGCGTGCTGTCCCAATTGAAGCGCGTGATCCGCACCAACTACTCGAACCCGCCGGTGCATGGCGGCAAGGTCGTGGCGGCCGTGCTGACAACGCCGGAACTGCGTCTCCTGTGGGAAGAAGAGCTGGCCGGCATGCGCGTGCGCATCCGCGAAATGCGCAATGCTTTCGTTGAAAAGCTCAAGCAAAAAGCGCCAGCCCACGATTTTGAATTTGTGCGCGAACAAGTCGGCATGTTTTCGTACTCGGGTCTGACCAAGGCTCAGGTCGAACGTCTGCGCGTCGAGCATTCGATCTACGCGGTTGACACCGGTCGCATCTGCGTGGCCGCGCTAAATTCACGCAACATCGATATCGTCATTGACGCCATCGCGAAAGTCCTTTAAAGTGTTGCTTCTTCGGATTGATTGGAAAGTCAGTCCGAAAGGTAACAGAAGCATTGCTTTTGCAGTAGTGTCGTAAAAGCAGAGTGGATGCAGCCTCTTTTCCCTGATAGCTCAGTTGGTAGAGCGACGGACTGTTAATCCGCAGGTCCCTGGTTCGAGTCCAGGTCGGGGAGCCAGAATAAAGAAAAAATCCTTGCGAGAAATCGCAAGGATTTTTTTTGCCTGAATGCCGGCGAAGTGGCAATGCTTGAAAGTATTGCCAGCACTGGACGGGGCGATTGTTGCCGTATATAATACGGCCTCTTTTCCCTGATAGCTCAGTTGGTAGAGCGACGGACTGTTAATCCGCAGGTCCCTGGTTCGAGTCCAGGTCGGGGAGCCAGAACATGCAGCAAACTCAAAAGCCTTCTTCGGAAGGCTTTTGTCATGGATGGCCGAAAGGCACAATTGCCTGCATCCCAGTCGCTGAGCGCTCAACTTGAGCTTGTTGTTGTCCGTCTGCGGACAAAGCCGGCAGTTCCCAGTCCAATGGCAAGCAAGGCCAGTACGCCTGGCTCGGGAATTTGCAGTGCAAACGCATATTGCTCATTCTGAGCCACCCATGCGCCGCAATGCGGACCGCCATCAGTGCATGGTATGGATCCTGTCGATTGAACGCTGGAATAAATCTGGTCGCCTATTTCGGGTATGCCATCGGCGAATGACCATTGCCATCCGCTGTCGAAATTGGCAGCGCTGAACCAGTAATGTTGCCCTGCACTGACTACCCAGTCGGGATCGTCGGTCTTTACACTGTACCAAAAAATGCCGTTGTTATCGCTGTCATCGCCCACGGCCGTAACGAACAGTTTGGAGCCGCCAATGCCCGCTGGTAGCGCCAGCGGCGACGCACTGAAATCTCCCTGATGCAAGGTCAGTTCCCACTGGTTGCTGCTGGCCTGGGTGCCTCACCAGTCGATGCAGTAAATTATTCCGCTGACGGCGGGAATGAAGTCATCGGCCAGAACCGGTCCGCCTATAACATGCTGGGAAGTCGAGTTGCTGAATCCGGCGCCAGGATCAGGGCTGACCAAGGGCAGATCCAGATATTGAAAAGGCGCACAAGCTTGGGGCCCAAGGTCGGCGGCAGCAATGGTCAGCGTTGGTTGGGACGCAATACCACCTAACACCAATATGGCCGCTGCCAGGCGGCGGCGAAATGATCTGAAGTCCATAAGTTCTCCTGTCTGAAAAATCGCTAGAAGTCGGATTGTTCGCTACGCCAGCAAATTTGCGTGCTCCTCAAGTAACAGGCAAATATCGGGCCATGAAATTTACGTCAATAAAATCAATAGTGTGAAAAATGATCGCGCCAGAAGGCCGTATTTTCAGAGGACGGTGTAAGAAATCGCGACAGCCAGATAATTTTCTTAGGCAAGCATCTGACGCTATCCTTGAATATGGACGCTCAAGTTCGATGTCGCAGGCGTCTCCTGATTATTGCTTGGGGCAAAGCTATCGATTACTTGATCGAGCACCGCATCGTTGCTTCGCTTGACGATCTTGTTACGATGCCGCTGCGCCTTTCAAGGGCTTTGTTGCATCATGCTTTTCAAGCGCCGCTGCGCCAGGCCTTGAATGCGGGCGTGGGTGAGGCCGGCTGCTCGATCCGGTTGAGTCGCCATAGCCCGGCCGAGATGGCCCATGCAAGCAAGAAAATACCGACGATCACCTAGCCGAGCATGCCGAAATGCAGTGCTTCGATTTCATCGTAGAGTGGCCCCTTCAGTTGCAGCAATCTGATCAGCGCTTGCAGCAGCTAGATGCTGCCGATCACTAGCGCGACAGCGACAGCGACGGAAGTCGTCGTCAGGTTATAAAAGATTTTGCGCAGCGGGTTCACGCAGGCCCAGTTGTCGGCCCGCACCATCAGCCCGCCGTCGGTGGTATCCATCAGCGTCATGCCGGCGGCGAACGGGATCGGCAGGCACAGGATGGCGCCGATCGGCAAATTGCCGCTGGCGGCGCTCAAGGCGAGGCTCGCCGACAGGGCGCGCTGAGCGCGCGCGTGCATGTGTTTGCTCAGCAGGGCTAAAATGACGCGCTGAACCGCCACGCCATAGGAATCGTCATGAAAAAAACACTGCTGTTCCCCTCCTTGTTGCTTGCCTGCTTGCTGCTGATCGGCTGTGTCGGCAAGCCCGACAACATCACGCCGGTCGCCCGCCTGGACACGGCCAGCTATCTTGGCACCTGGTATGAAATCGCGCGCCTCGATCATTCGTTTGAAAAAGGTTTGAGCCAGGTCAGCGCCGAATACAGCTTGCGTAGCGATGGGGGGGTGAAGGTCGTTAACCGCGGCTATCACGCCGCCGATGGCATATGGAAAGAAGCAGTCGGCAAGGCGTATTTTGTCGGGCCACCCGACCAGGGCCATTTGAAAGTGTCGTTCTTCGGGCCGTTCTACGGTGCGTATGTCGTGTTCGAGCTTGATCGGCAGCGCTATTCGTTGGTCAGCGGCCCGAACAAGTCGTATTTCTGGCTGCTGTCGCGCACCAGAACGCTCGATGCAGCCACCCAGCAAAGGCTGATTGCGCGCGCCGCGCAGCTTGGCTTCGATACGTCGAAACTGATTTATTCACAACAGGATTGAGCGCGTTGCTACTGCCTGCCGGTGGCAAACGCCCCGTTTGCGCGCGCTGCCTGCGCCCCCAATCGGCATGCATCTGCGCCTCGATCGTCAGCGTCACGCACACGGTCGAGGTGCTGATCTTGCAGCATCCGATGGAAGTGGCGAACGCCAAGGGCAGCGCCCGTCTGCTGCACCTGTGCCTGCCTGGCAGCCGCCTGGTGGTCGGCGAAACCTTCGATGCGCTGCAGTTGGAAACGCTGCTGTCGGGAAAAAATAACCTGCTGCTGTATCCGGACACGGGCGGCCCGCCGCTATCGGTTTTGTCGCCGGTTCCTGCCTTGTGCACTGCTGCGGCCATGCGGGCGCCGACATCGTCGCAGCGCCTGGTGGTGCTCGATGCAACCTGGCGCAAGAGCCGCAAGATGCTCCACCAGAATTTGTTGCTGCAGTCCTTGCCGCGTCTGTCACTGCGCGCTGCGCCACCGTCGCGCTATCTGATCCGCAAGGCGCATGCGCCGGACCAGCTATCGACGCTGGAAGCGACGTGCTACGCATTGATGCAACTGGAGCCCGATGCGCAGCTGCTGCCTTTGATCGCGGCATTCGATGCGTTCGTGGCGCAGCAATTACGCTACCGCGACCTGTGATTGCCCGCTTCGGGGGCGGGCAAGTCCAGCAGGACAGTCTTGCCTGCGACAGGGTGAGCCAGTTGCGGCAGACGCAGGCCGACGTGCAATCCGAGTAGCGCGGCATTGCCGGCACCCAGTTCGAGGCAGCTGAGCCCTGGCGCTGCAGCGCAGCGCCAGGGTGGCATGTGCTCGATGATGCGGCTGATCTGGCCGCAGCGATCGATGAAAACGACATCGATTGCCATGCGCATAAATAGCGTGTGAATGCTATTGCACGGGATAATCAGCAAGCCTTGCCTGTCGTCAAGCACACGCTGCCCCAGCAAACCGATAGCGCGGTGCAAGAAATGATGTGCCACGGTGATTTCTAGTTGCATCCCGATGCATTCAGTTTTCGCTGGCCGATAAGAGGTTGTATTGGGTTCCGGTTCCGGTCCGGCTCTAACCTGATGCTATTTGCGCCAGATGCTGCTCGATCGCGAATACGTGCGGGTCGCTCTTGCCCAGTGTGCGTAACGCTGCCGCGAGGTCGTTCAGGTAATCGCGATTCGGGCCGCTCGGCCCAGTTGATCTGGCAATGTGGTGCGCGATGTCGAGTTCGGACGCGACGCCCAGAAAAGCCTCATTGTCTTGCGTGGCGATGTAGACCAAGCCTTCGCTGCTGCTGCCATTGCCAAAAGTGATGCTGGTCGCCAGCCTCAGATAACCATTCTTTTCGCGCTGGTCGAGATGTGCGAAGACCGCTGGCGTGATCAGGTAAGCCATGCCGTCGCATATGGCGTCCTGATGCGCAATGATGGTGGCGACCCGCCCGGGCGCCTGTGGCGTGCCGCGATGGTCGCTCGATCCTTGCCAGAAGCGGCGCGTCCAGCCCCGAATGCTGGCCGGACGGCGTTCTAGGTAGGGGAAGTCGGCCTTGAATATCAGCGAGCCGTAACCGAATAGCCAGACGCTGTGGTGGTCGTCGAAGCGATCCATCAATTTGTTGCTTGCTGTGGTGTCGAGCGTCATGCGAACGGGTCCTGTGGCGAGCGAGATCAAGCATCGATTATAAAGTGCGTTGCAGCGCTGCACGCGATCCGTTGGTTGCTGTTGATCAACGACTGTCAACGATGGTCAATTGCTGTCAACAACGGCGCGCTGCGCAATCATCGCCCGCGCATGTGTCGGTATTTTTTACAGTTGCGCATCGTCATGTTCGCCGCACGCCGTCGCCGCCCGCTGCGGTTTTGCCAACGCGTTGAATACAAAAGGAAAAGCATGGCGCTACCTTTTGTTGGCATGGGTAATGCTTGGGATTGGTGTGATCAGCGGCCCGCACGCCTGGAGTATTTCTCAGGCAAGGAATATTTAAGACCTTGCCCAAGTGCCAGTCGGCGCAATGCCTGTCCCTAAGTCGGTGCCGGATTGAAGTCAGGCCTGCGATTGTCAGCGTTAAATTTCCGTAAGGTAAGGATGTTTTTTCTCCGGCAATGGCGTTCCGACATGTTCCGTTGGGGGGCTGTTTCCGCTTGCATCGGGCCGTGCCATATTCCTTATCGGGGCCATTGTGCCGAGTCTTCATGCTTGATCTTTTTTAAAAATGGAATAAATTACACCGAATAAACGCTCAATGGAAAGGGCCAGTGCGACAAATCGTAGGCAAACTGAATGAGAAAAAGTTAGTGTTTTTTGTAAACGTATGTCATCCATGATTTCGCTCATCGAAAGGATTTAGCATGTCGACCTTGCTGCTTGATCGCGCCGAGTTTGCACCTTATTTTCGAAGCTGCCGTATTCCATTTGACAAGGAAAGTATAGCGATGCAAAAAATTTTTGAATTCCGGTTTCAAGTCTACTGTCGTGAATGCGGGTTTCTTCCGGCCGCCGATTATCCGGACGGGCGTGAAGTCGATGAATACGATGCCAACGCCATTCATTTTTGCGCCTACAATGCAAAGGATGAACTGGTCGGCTATGTACGTCTGGTGCGCCCCACAGCCTCAGGCGTGTTCCCGTTTCAAGCGCATTGCCCCACGTTGCTAGATGGCGTCACATTGCCGGAACCGTCGAAATCGGTGGAAGTGAGCCGTTTGATGGTGCGTCGGGATTATCGGCGCAGGGGCGGCGATACGCTGGCGGGCGTCAACCTGGAAAGCGACAGTATGCAGCGCGAAGATGATGCACATGCAACGCGCGACAGATCGCCCCAGATACTGCTGAGCCTGTATCGGCAAGTTTACACTTACATCCGTAATAATGACATTCAATACTGGTATGCAGCGATGGAATCATCGCTCATGGTAGTACTGTCCCGCATGAAATTCTGCTTTCGTCAGGTCGGCGTGCAGACCGACTATTATGGCCCGGTCGCGCCTTATCTTGCCAACATCACCGATACCGAGGCGTGCCTGAGGGCGGCGAATCCGGCGCTACTGACATGGCTGCAACAGCCGGAGTCAAATCACGTTTAAACCGGACTCATGCGCTGCCCAAGGATAATGCTGCTTGCCTTTCTGGCAAGCAGCAACGAAGGCGGCACTGCCGTTTTCCTGTTCCATCACCCAATGCGCAACAGAACTTGACTGCTCCTTTTCAGCATCAATCTCGGGTAACGGATCGGCATGCTTGAGTCTGGTTGCTGGCG
>JBLHNV010000182.1:0-6237 GCA_047623125.1 Janthinobacterium sp.
AACACGCTTCAAAAACAGCGCGGCAAGGAAGAACTCGACCCGCTTGAGTTCGACGACTTCGTACGCGAAAAAATGAAGTTGCTGGAAATGAACCCCGATTTTCTCGATCGCAGCGTCAACGCAGGTTTTTCCGGTGGCGAGAAAAAACGCAATGAAATCTTGCAGATGGCGTTGCTGGACCCGCGTGTGACGTTTCTGGACGAGACCGATTCCGGCCTCGACATCGATGCTCTCAGAGTTGTCGCTCAGGGTATCAACGCGCTCTCCACCAAGGACAATGCGATCGTGATGGTGACGCACTATCAGCGTCTGCTGAACTATATCGTGCCCGACTACGTGCATGTCATGGAAGCGGGTCGCATCATCAAGACCGGTGATAAAGAGCTCGCCCTCGAGCTCGAGTCGCGTGGCTACGAAGGGGTCAGCGCCGAGTATAAAGATGCGGCAAAAGCTGCGCCGAGCGTGAGCTCATGAGCGATACCATCGCACCGACTTCGACCATTGGCGGCAGTTATCTTGCCAGCCTGTTGGCAGGACAGCCGCAGCTCGCTTCAAGTGCGTTAGCGTGGCTCAAAGTGCTGCGCAGGGATGCGCTCGAGCGCGTCGGCGTACTGCCACTACCTACTACGCGTGACGAGGAGTGGCGCTTTACTGATCTGTCTTACTTCACCAAGACGGCGTTTACTACGGCGCAAAGCGCAACGCCTCTGGAAGTGACTGACGTCGCGCACTTTTTTATTGAAGAAGCGACTCACCGGTTGGTGTTTGTTGATGGTATCTATGCGCCGCAGCTGTCCAATGCCAAGGCAGACACCGCTACCGACAATGGCGTAGTGGTGTCCAACCTGGCGCCAGCGCTTGCTGCGCACGCGAGCAAGATCGAGCCGCATCTGGGCCGTCATGCGGCATTTGATAACGATGCATTCGCTGCGCAAAATACCGCATTTCTGCATGACGCTGCAGTCGTCGTCGTACCCGCTGACGTCGCTGTGGCAGCGCCGATACAACTGCTTTTTATCGCCACCCAAAAAGAGACGGTCAGCACCCCCCGTTCTCTGGTGGTGGCCGAAGCCGGTAGCGCCGTGACAGTGATCGAAGATTACGTCGTGTTGTACCAGCCACGTTGGCAAGAGGAAGCCCACTTCACCAACGCGGTGACCGAAGTTGTGCTGGCAGACAATGCCCGTGTGAATCACGTTCGGGTTCAGCGCGAAGGCAGTAAAGCGGTTCATATCGCAAACTGTGCGGTATCGCTTGGGCGCGCCAGCAATTATCAGTCGGTAAGTGTTGCCCTTGGTGCGCGCATTTCACGCTACAACCTCGATGTCGTGCAAAAAGCCGAAGGCGCCACTTGTGCGCTCGACGCACTGACGCTGATCTCGGGGCGTCAATTGGCCGACACGCATACCTCTGTCGACCATACCCAGCCACACGGCTCAAGCCACCAGTTGCACAAATGCATAGTCGGTGGCAGTGCGCATGCCGTGTTCAACGGCAAGATCCTGGTGCGCGAAGGCGCGCAGAAAATCGATGCCCAGCAGTCGAACCGCAACTTGCTACTGACCGGCAAGGCGCAAATCGACACCAAGCCACAACTGGAGATTTTCGCGTCCGACGTGAAGTGTACGCATGGCGCTACCGTTGGTCAGCTCGACAACGAAGAAGTGTTTTATCTGCAAAGCCGTGGATTGTCCGAGGCCGCTGCCCGCAACCTGCTGACATATGCGTTCGGCGCCGAAGTCATCGATCGCATCCCGATTCCATCGCTCAAGCGAGAACTCGAGCAAGCCGTGTTCGAACAAACCACTAGCCTGCCATGAGCACCATTCCGACTGCAACGCAGACAGCGGCGACGCCAGTGGCGGGCACGGCTACGGGGTTGGACATCGAGCGCATTCGCGCCGATTTCCCGATTCTTAAGCTTGAGGTCAATGGCAAGCCGCTGGTCTATCTTGACAATGCGGCCTCGAGTCAGATGCCGCAGCAAGTGATCGATTCGCTGGTACGCTACCAGAGCACGCAGCACGCCAATATCAATCGTGCCGTGCATACCCTGTCGGAACTTGCGACCAATGCATTCGAGGCAGCGCGCCGCAAGTTGCATCATTTCATCAACGCACCAGAAGAACGCGAAGTGATCTTCACCAGCGGCACCACCGATGCGATCAATCTGGTGATGCATGGCTACGGTCGCAAGTTCATCGGGCCAGGCGACGAAATCATCCTGACCACGCTTGAGCACCATTCGAATATCGTGCCGTGGCAGATGCTGGCGCAAGAAAAAGGCGCGACGATTCGCGTGGTGCCGGTCAACGACGCCGGTGAACTACTGATCGACGAATACGAAAATCTGTTCAACGAGCGCACCAAGTTCGTCGCCCTGACGCACGTCTCAAACGCGCTTGGCACGATCAATCCGATCAAGCAGATGATCGCCTTTGCCCACGCGCGCGCAGTACCGGTGCTAGTCGATGGTGCGCAAGCGGTGCCGCACATGCCGGTCGACGTGCAAGATCTCGATTGCGATTTTTATGTGTTTTCAGGGCATAAGTTGTGTGGACCGACCGGCATCGGCATTCTTTTCGGCAAAGCCCCTCTGCTGGAGTCGATGCAGCCATTCAAGGGCGGCGGCGACATGATTTTATCGGTCACGTTCGAGAAAACCACCTACAACACGATCCCGCATAAATTCGAGGCCGGTACACCACCGATCGCCGCGGCCATCGGGCTCGGTGTTGCCGTTGACTATCTGTCAGCCATCGGCATGGATGCGATTGCCGCGCACGAATGTGCCCTGCTCGACTACGCCAGCGAACAAATGGCCAGTGTGCCGGGCGTGCACATCATCGGCCCCGCTTCGGGCAAGGCTGCCGTGCTGTCGTTCATCGTCGACGGTGTGCATCCGCACGACATGGGAACACTTCTCAATCTGGAAGGCGTCGCGGTGCGTACCGGACACCATTGCGCGCAGCCGGTGATGCGGCGCTTCAATGTGCCTGCCACCACGCGCGCTTCGTTTGCGTTTTACAACACCATGGCAGAAGTTGATGCCCTGATCGCCGGTATCCGCACCGTGCAGAAAGTATTTTCATAATGGCTGATCCGAGAGCGTTATATCAAGAAGTGATCCTCGAGCACAACAAGAAACCACGCAACTACGGCACCCTCGAGCGCCGTAGTCACCATGCGGAGGGGCACAATCCCTTGTGCGGGGACCACATTGAGGTTGAACTCAATATGGAGAAAGCGCCCGGTAATGAAGTTGCTGGCGAGACCATCGACGATATCGCGTTTCAAGGAGAAGCGTGCGCGATTTGCAAGTCGTCGGCATCGATGATGACGGTGGCGGTCAAAGGCAAGACGCGGGCCGAGGCCGAAGTACTCATCAATGAATTTCTCGCTATGGCGACCGGCAAGCTCGAACTGGCTGATGCTCACCAGATCGGACGGCTGCGGGTGTTTTCCGGCATCCGCGATCTGCCGGTACGCGTCAAATGCGCAATCCTTCCATGGCACACGCTGCATGGCGCGCTCAAATCCATTGAGAACACGTCGACCGAGGCCGAGCATGATCCGATGCACTCCTCGACCGATACCGCCTGATTCTGATCCTGATCCTATAGTTAGGGAATGACAATGCCAAAAATTGCCGAAATCGAAGACACGCCCAATCCGAATGCCGTGAAGTTTACTTTGCATGAGCCTTTGAGCTGGGGCGTAACACAATCATACGAAAATGCCGAACAAGCCAAGGACGATGCGCTCGCCGCGGCGCTGTTCCAGATCGAGCACGTCAGCAATGTGTTTTACATTGATCGCTGGCTCACGGTCACCCAGGACGGCGACGCCGACTGGCCCGATCTGGTGCGCCTGATTGCCGTGCCGCTGCGCGCTGCTCCGGCGGCGGCGGCGCAATCGGCGGCCACCGTTGCCGCAGCAAGCAGCGCAATCCTTGATCTGAGTGCCGCAGATCAGCAGCGCCTGGAAGGCATCAACAGCTTGCTCGACGATCACGTACGCCCCCATCTGCAAGGCGATGGCGGCGACCTGCACGTGATCGGTCTCGCTGGCAATTATCTCAGCATCCACTATCAGGGCGCTTGTGGCACTTGTCCGAGTTCGATCTCAGGCACCCTCAAGGGCATCGAAAATCTGGTGCGCACGATTGAACCGGAGATCGAAGTCCTGGCAGTGTAATTTGCCGAGCGCCAGGCCATTGCCTGGCGCGCCTCTGATCGATGCGCAACTCGTTGACGCGCAGATAGATGAAAGAAGGATCGCAATGATGGAGTGGGTAACAGTCGCACACGCCGAAGAGTTGACCCCCGGCACACATCAGGTTATCGATGTGGATGATACGCAGGTCATGGTATTTAACCTGAGCGGGCAATATTTTGCCATCGAAGACGTCTGCACGCATGACGGCGGAAAGCTCACTGGCGGCACCGTCGAAGGCGATCAGATTGTTTGTCCGCGCCACGGAGCACGTTTTTGCCTGCGCACCGGGGCCGCATTATCCGCGCCGGCATATGAGCCGACCAGAACGTTCCCGGTACGCCTTGAACATGGCATGGTTCAGGTGGGCAATGATGACTGAGATGGATAACTATATCAGCGAGGACAGCAGTGACATGATCAACGAAACCATCACCTTCAGAAATATCGTCTCCGACCTGCCGTATCGCGCCGAGACCAATCATCTCCCGCATCGGTCAGACCAGCAAAGAGGCGCGCAAAAGACCAAACGCGATGCAGTCCTTGCTGGCCAAAAATTGCCAAAGCCAAGCTGGATCAGGGCCAAGGCGCCCTCCTCGTCGGGCCGCTACAGCGACATCAAGGACATCGTAAGCAGCAACGCGCTGGTCACCGTCTGCTCGGAGGCATCTTGCCCCAATATTGGAGAATGCTGGAGCAAAGGCACTGCGACCTTCATGATCATGGGCGAAAAATGCACACGGCGCTGTCGGTTTTGCAACGTCAGCACTGGCCGCCCCGACCCGCTCGACGCCAACGAACCGGAACGGCTCGCAAAAACTATTGCGTTAATGAAACTCAATTACGTGGTCATTACCTCGGTTGACCGCGATGACTTGCGCGATGGCGGCGCCAGCCACTTCGTCGAATGTATCCGCCAGATCCGCGCCCAGGCCCCCGCCACGCGTATCGAAATTCTGACGCCTGACTTCGGTGGGCGGTTAGAGTCGGCGCTGGAAATCCTCAGCAGCGCGCCGCCAGATGTGCTGAACCACAATATCGAAACCGTGCCACGTCTGTACAAGGAAGCGCGTCCCGGGGCGGATTTCCAAAATTCGCTGAACCTGTTGCAGCATTTCAGGCAACGACATCCCGCCATACCGACCAAGTCCGGCATCATGGTCGGACTGGGCGAGACCGATGCCGAAATCATGCAAGTGATGCACGACCTGCGGGCGCACGGCGTCACCATGCTGACCATCGGCCAATACTTGCAGCCAACTGGCGGTCACCTGCGGGTGGAGCGCTATGTGCACCCGGACATATTCAAAATGTATGAGCAAGAAGCTTACAAAATGGGCTTTGTGAATGCCGCCTGCGGTCCGATGGTGCGCAGTTCTTATCACGCCGATGAGCAAGCTGCCAAAGCAGGCGTAGTTTAATTTTAATCGTTACCTGGAGTCGTAAATGAATGCAATTAATGAAATGCCGACACCTATCATTTTTACTGATAATGCAGCAATGAAAGTGGCGCAAATGATTGAGGAAGAAGGCAATGAAGACCTGAAGTTGCGCGTATTTGTCCAGGGTGGCGGTTGCTCAGGATTCCAGTACGGCTTCACGTTTGACGAAGTCGTCAATGAAGATGACACGACCATGGTGAAAAATAACGTGCAATTACTGATCGATTCAATGAGTTACCAATACCTGGTCGGCGCAGAAATCGACTACAAGGACGATCTGGAAGGGGCGCAGTTCGTCATCAAGAATCCAGGTGCAGCGTCAACTTGCGGCTGTGGCTCTTCTTTTTCGGCTTGATTTTCAGCATGGCCACGCACAGCGTGACGACGCACTACCGCCGTATCAGGGGTGCTGAAAAGAACCAAGCGCTGGTCGCGCGTGTCTACCGCCGCATCGACGAATTGCCGCAATACCATGGCATTCGCCAGTTGCAGCCCGACAATTTGCAAGGCTCGCAAAAGAAGCTGTTCAGATATTTGTCTGGCTCGATGGCGGCACCAGCGCGCCAAGTGCAGAAATACG
>JBLHNV010000183.1:0-6204 GCA_047623125.1 Janthinobacterium sp.
GGACTCGATCAGGATCAGGTCGAGCTTGGGGAAATCGGCGCACATGCGCGCGATCGCTTCCAGGTTGATCGAGGCATCTTCGCGGATTGCCGTGTGCGGGCAGCCGCCCGTTTCGACGCCCATCAGACGCTCGGCCGGCAAGGCACCTGCGCGCAGCAGGATTTCCATGTCTTCCTTGGTATAGATGTCGTTGGTGATGACGGCCATGTCGTAGTCGTCGCGCATGGCCTTGCACAGCATTTCGCACAGCGCGGTTTTGCCGGAGCCGACCGGGCCGCCGATGCCCACGCGCAGCGGATTGGATGGATTGTTCATAAAGTGTCGCTCACTAAAAAAAGGGAAGGGAATTTTTAACATCTATGATCGGTACAGCCGGCTGAACTGCACTTCGTGCTGCATCGACAGCAACGACAGGCCTGGCGCCCAGTTCGACAATGCATTGTCTTGTATCTGCTGCGCATGCTGCGCCGCCAGTTCCAGGTCCGGCCGCAAGGAGAGCAACAAGCGCTGGCCGGCGACCTGGCCCAGCGGCACCGATTTGACGCACACCAGCACCTGGTTCTCGGCCCACGAAAACAGCATGCCCAGCAATGCCGCATCGAACGGCACGCTCAAAGCGACACAGGCGCAAGCGAGCGCGGTCGGCAAGCCGACTTCGCGCTGGTCTTGCAACAGCGTCAGCAAGGCGGGATCGGCGATGTCGAGATCAGCGACCAACTTGCCGAGCGAATAGCCCATCTGTATCGTCTCGGCGCGCAATTCGGCGCTGTCGCGTGATGCGATGAAGCGCTCGTTCCAGTCCAGCACCGCTTGTGCATCGCGCGCCTCGAACGCGTGCAGCAAGCGCCAGAACACCGGTGCCTCGAAGTTGCTCAGTACCTGCTGCAGATGATCGACGATCCAGTTGCGCGCCGATGACGCGTCGCATACGAGGCCGGTTTCGATCGCGCTCTCTAGCCCTTGCGAATAGCTGTACGCGCCGATCGGCAGCGCCGGGCTGGACAGTTGCAGCAGGTGCAGCAGGGCGGATGCTTGCATCGTGCTTAGCCCTGATCCGGCGCAGCCTGGCCTGACGGGGTATCTGCTTGCCGGTCGGACGGCCGGTGGATGCGCTGACGCAGCGCAATCGGCGCCAAGGGGTGACCAGAGTGGTGAGCATGACCGTGGCCGCCGCCCTGATAAGCCCCCGACTCTGGCTCGAACGCCGCGTTTTCCTCGGTCACGGTGGCGCCCAGGCCCTGCAGCATGTCCTTGAGTACGCTATCTTGGCGGATCCGAAGAAAACCGCGCTCGCCGTCGCTGTCCACCTGCGCCTGCGTGTGCCGGTTGCCCAGGTGGAAGGCGCAGCGCAGCAATGCCTTGGGCGTTGCGCAATCGACGCGGTAAGTCGGTTCCTGCGCGGCGACGATTCGCACGATGCGGCCATCGTCGCCGCGTAACAGGTCGCCATCGCGCAGCACCGTGCCGCGCACTGTGAACAAGGCAACTTCTTCGCCGCAAGTGAGGGTGGCGCGCTGGCGGCTTTTTTCGCGCAGATCGAAGGGCAGTACCAGTTCGCCATCGATGGTGTCGGCTTGTGTGATTTTGGTGTGCAGTGTCAGCATGATGTTTTTCAAAAGAGGAAATAGCGCTGCGCCATCGGCAGCACCTCGGCCGGTTCGCAGGTGAGCAATTCGCCGTCGGCGCGTACTTCATAGGTTTCGGGATCGACTTCCATCTTTGGCGTCAGATGGTTGTGGATCATGTCGCTTTTGCGCAAGTGGCGGGTGTTTTTTACCGCGATCAGCGTCTTGTTCAGCTTCAATTGCTCGCCGATGCCCAGGTCCAGTGCAGCCTGGGATACGAAGGTGAACGATTTTTTCAAGCCACCACCGAAGGCGCCGAACATCATCCGGTAATGCACCGGTTGCGGCGTCGGAATCGATGCATTCGGGTCGCCCATCTGGGCTGCGGCAATCATGCCGCCCTTGATGATCATCGATGGCTTGACGCCGAAAAAGGCCGGCTTCCACAGTACGATGTCGGCGATCTTGCCTACTGCGAGCGAACCGACGACGTGCGCAATGCCATGCGTGATGGCCGGGTTGATCGTGTACTTGGCGACGTAGCGCTTGGCGCGGAAATTGTCGTTGCCAGGCTTTTTTTGTACTTCTTGGCCGCGTTCCCGCTGCACGCTGGCGCTGGCCCCGGATGTGTCTTCCGATGCCGGCGGCGCCAGCCAGCCGCGCTGCACTTTCATCTTGTGCGCCGTTTGCCAGGTGCGCATGATGACTTCGCCGACCCGGCCCATGGCTTGCGAATCGGACGACATCATGCTGATCGCGCCCAGATCGTGCAAGATGTCTTCGGCGGCGATCGTCTCGCGCCGGATACGCGACTCGGCGAACGCGATGTCTTCGGCGATCGCGGCATCGAGGTGGTGGCATACCATCAGCATGTCGAGGTGCTCGTCCAGCGTATTGACCGTGTAGGGCCGGGTCGGATTGGTTGACGATGGCAGCACGTTGTCTTGCCCGACTGCGGCGATGATGTCCGGTGCATGGCCGCCACCGGCGCCTTCGGTGTGGAAGGTGTGGATGGTGCGGTCCTTGAATGCGGCCAGCGTGTGCTCCAGAAAGCCGCCTTCATTGAGCGTGTCGGAGTGGATCGCCACCTGCACATCCATCTGGTCTGCAACCGACAGGCAATTGTCGATCGCCGCTGGCGTGGTGCCCCAGTCTTCATGCAGCTTCAAACCGACCGCGCCGGCGTTGACCTGTTCGATCAAGGGCTCGGGCAGGCTGACATTGCCCTTGCCAAAAAAACCCAGGTTCATCGGAAACGCATCGGCCGCCATCAGCATTGAATGTAAATGCCACGGCCCCGGCGTGCAGGTGGTGGCAGAGGTGCCGGTGGCCGGCCCGGTGCCGCCGCCCAGCATCGTCGTCACGCCCGACATCAACGCTTCCTCGATTTGCTGCGGGCAGATGAAATGAATGTGTGAGTCGACGCCGCCAGCGGTGACGATCAAGCCTTCGCCGGCGATGATTTCGGTCGCGCCGCCGATGACCATCGTCACGTTCGACTGGATATCCGGATTGCCGGCCTTGCCGATCGCCGCGATCAAGCCATCTTTCAAGCCGATGTCAGCCTTGACGATGCCCCAATGGTCCAGAAGCACCGCATTCGTGATGACGGTGTCCATCACGTCGGCATGGCTGCGCTGCGACTGGCCCATGCCGTCGCGAATCACCTTGCCGCCGCCGAACTTGACTTCTTCGCCGTAGGTCGCGTAGTCGTGCTCGACCTCGATGAACAGTTCGGTATCGGCCAGGCGGATCCGATCGCCCGTGGTCGGGCCGAACATCTCGGCATAGGCGTGACGTGAAATGCTGCTCATGATTTTTTTCCTTGGTCGAGCCGGTCTTTATTCAGCGCCCCCATCACCTGAGCGTCGAAGCCATACACGATGCGGTCGCCGCCCAGGTCGAGCAGCGTGACCGTACGCTGCTGGCCCGGCTCGAAACGCACCGCAGTGCCGGCGGCAATGTCGAGGCGCATGCCGTAGGCGACATCGCGATCGAACAGCAGCGCCGGATTGGTTTCAAAAAAATGGAAGTGCGAGCCCACTTGTATCGGCCGGTCGCCGCTGTTGGCCACGCTTAACGTCGTGGTGCGGGCGCCCACATTGAGTTCGATGTCGCCCGCTGCTATCAGCATTTCGCCTGGGATCATATGAGTTTGCCTGCGCCTGTGATTGTGATGGTGACAGTAAATGAGTTCAGGGAATCGGATGGTGCACGGTAACCAGTTTGGTGCCATCGGGGAAGGTCGCCTCGATCTGGATGTCCGGGATCATTTCGGCGATGCCATCCATCACATCGGCGCGCGTCAATATCCTGGCGCCGTCCGACATCAGTTCGGCCACCGTCCTGCCGTCGCGCGCGCCTTCCATGATGGCGGCCGATATCAGCGCCACCGCTTCCGGGTAATTGAGCTTCAAGCCGCGCGCGCGGCGCCGCTCTGCCAGTAAGCCTGCGGTGAAGATCAGCAGCTTGTCTTTTTCTCTCGGGGTCAGATCCATTTTTTCGCTTTCATAGCCACTTCATGTGTTCCAGATGCGCGGCACCACGGCGGCGCACTCCATCAATTCTGGCCGCAGCGTGCGCCACACGCACAGCATCGCGCGCCGCGCGGTTTCGCTGGACGCGCCCAGATAGCGCGCAACCAGCACCGTTTTGACAAGACTGATGCCAAAGTTGCCAGCTTCAGCATTGCCTGCGCCTTTTTTATCTTCGTCACAGATGCGTTGTATCTCTTGCCGCATCGCTTGCAGCGCGGCGGCCGGCAAAGGCCGCGTCATGCCGCAAGCGATCAAGGTCGCGCAGACGGTATTGCCATTCAATCCCAGCGGGCTGCGCATCGCGCTGCTGCCGCCGGCGAGCAGGCTCTGTTCCCACCAGATCAGTTTTCCTTGTTGCCTGATGCTGGTGTGTTGCGACACTTTTCCGGTGTTGAACGTTTCACCCGATGCGGTGCGCCCGAAACACAGCATGTCACAGCCAATATAGCGAGCGCCTGCGCCGAGCTCGACCGATTGCGTCAGTTGCACCTCGGCCGCATCGAAAAACAGCGATTCCTGCGGCAGATATTCGAGCCGGGCGCCTGCTGCGATATTCAGGCGCACATGCTGGCGCGATGCTTCAGCGACCTTGCGCGCCTTGTACCACTTGGCCGCACCGGGCGTCGCGATCAGCGCATGCGCCCCCGCACCGACGCCCACTTCCAGCGTCAACTGGTCGCCGCCGACGACGCCGCCGGGCGGATGCACGACGATCGCGTGGCAGATGCGCGGCCCTTCCGGATACAAGGCTTTTTGCACGCGCAGCGGGCCGAAGTGGCTGCGCTCGACCAGACGCGTGGTGCCGCCATCGTCGGCGAAGCCCAGCGTCAGTCGCGCCTGCCATGGCAGCGCTGAAGGGACGCTGGCCAGGTCAGCGCGCGCGTGTTGTTCCAGTAGCGCCGTCATGCCTCAATCCTGTCGACCAGATCGACCAGATCGACCAGATCGACCAGATCGACCAGATCGACCAGCGGTGCTTCACGTCTTTGAATGTCTTTCCGCATTGTTGTCATAGTAGAACTACAGTGCCAAGTGCTGCTTGAGGTCGTTGCCACCCATCAGTTCCCAGGGGCCGCTGGCGACGACGGTGCCGCGCGCGAGCAGCAGAAAATTGTCGGCCAGCGCATGTGCGAAATTGAAGTATTGCTCGCACAGCAAGATGCCGATGTCGCCGCGCGCCGGCTGCGGCGGCTTTCAAAATGGTGCGACGGGACATGGTAGCTCCTGAATGGTTGAATGACGGGAATGCTTTACATGCTCTCTTAGCAGAATGCATGCCAGCGACTTCCACTTCAACCACCTTCTTTGCAGCACATTCCGACTACAGCGCGCGACATTCGGGTACGTTGTGATGCGATTCGCACTATTTTGGGGATGTTTATTGCATGGACTGTCCGGCGCACGTCATTGGTGCGTGCCGGCATCGTCGGAAGGGTGGGGTGGGGCCAGGACCTGCGCGGTGCATGTCCTGGCTCTTTCAGTCATTTGCTGAGCGTTCGGTCATCAGCTTGTGGCGCTGGGTGATGAGCGATACCCTTTGCGGGTACCCGGCGGGCGCCGGGTATGAAATGAAACGCGTTACATGCGAATTCGAATGCGAGCGCTCAGATCGCGGCAGCGATCGCCGCTCCGACTTCAGTGGTGCTGGCCTTGCCGCCGAGATCTGGCGTCGTCGGTCCCGATACCAGCACGGTTTCGATCGCGCGCAGCATCGCATCGTGCGCGGCGGTGTACTTTGCATCTCCGTTGCCCAGGAAATCGAGCATCATGGCGCCGGACCAGATCATGCCGATCGGATTGGCAATATTTTTGCCGTAGATGTCGGGTGCGGAGCCATGGACCGGCTCGAACAGCGATGGAAAAATCCGCTCCGGGTTCAGATTGGCTGATGGCGCGATACCGATCGTGCCGGTGCAAGCGGGGCCGAGGTCGGACAGGATGTCGCCGAACAGGTTCGATGCGACGACGACGTCGAAGCGCTCTGGGCTGAGCACGAAGCGCGCGCACAGGATGTCGATATGGTATTTGTCCCACTTGACGTCCGGATAGGCCGGCGCCATCGCTTCCACGCGCTCGTCCCAGTACGGCATGCTGATCGAAAT
>JBLHNV010000184.1:0-6200 GCA_047623125.1 Janthinobacterium sp.
CGGCCTTGCGCTGCAGGGCACTCTGAGCAATGTCGCTGCTGGCGTGATGATCCTCTTTTTTCGTCCGTTCAAGATCGGCGACTGGATCAAACTCGGTAGCGAGTACTACGTCGTCGATTCGCTGGGTTTCTTCATTTGCAAGGGACATTTGCCGGACGGCCCCAGCGTCTTCATTCCGAACTCGCAAATCTGGGGCCAGACTATCGTCAACTTGTCGGTGACCGACCAGGATATTCGCCGTCTCGACGAGATTTATGCCATTTCGTACAGCGACAATATCGATATGGCATTGGCAATCCTGAGCAAGGTCGTCGCGAACGAACCACGCATCCTGATGGATCCTGCGCCGCTGATCAAGGTGATCAGCCTGGGCGACAATGCGGTCAATATCATGTTCCGGGTCTGGACTGCGCGCACCGACAACTGGGCCACCAAGCTCGACCTGGTTCAGCGCTGCAAGGAAGCGCTGGAAGCGGGCGGATGCACGATCCCGTTCCCGCAGACCGATATCCATGTTCACCATCAGGGCGATGTGAACGCATCGGCAGCAGAGACTCTGGCCAAGCCCGACAGGAGCGCACCGGCGGCAGAGAGTCTGGCCAAGCCTGACAGCGTGAATCCAACCTGATTTAGCGCTCTTCAGTGCGCTTGCCGCTGGTACGGCCGCACATCTTGCGCATGGCCATCGGCGTCGAGGCGCAGCGCTACCGCTACCGCCTCGATGCCGATGGTGGTCAGCGCGTCGCAAATGTCGTCGACTTCGATTTGCAGGTCGGCGGCCAGATCGAGCGGCTTTTCCTTTGATACCAGCAATGTGCCACGCGCATGGCCTTCGCGCGCATGCAAATTTACCCGCATCAGCATGGCGCCGTCCACATCGTCAGGTCCGACGATGGCGTGCACTTGCTGTGCGGTGATGCCGTTTTCGTGCAGCGCCTGATTGATTCCAGACATCATCTGCAGCATGAAATATTCTGCCAGCCCTTGTTCCTTGCCTCCATGAAACAGGTCCTGGTACAGAAAGTTGAGCGTGATCGGGTTCGTTGGGGCAGTCAGGCAGCGTTGCACCATCGGCGCTACTTGCTGTGTCCACAACTGGTAGCGCTGCATGCGGGCGGCGAACCAGGCGTCGGCCGCTTCTGCGTCGGGCGGCGCCTGATAAAACGGGTCGTCGGTGCGCTTGAGCGCAAAGCCGAGCAGGAAGCGCAGTTCGACTGCCGTATCGTCGGCTCCGAAGTCGGTGGCGGACCAGCCCGCCATGCTGCGTTCCAGCGCCGGCAAGGCCGTGATTTTCTTGTCCGTCATTGAAGCCCACGCATCGCGCACCATTTCGTTGAGATCGCTGTAGGTGATGCGGTCGATTTCATGCAAGTCATACGCATGGTTGATCAGCACCACTTTGGCCTTGGCGCTTTCCAGTTCGTGGCTCTGGAAGCTGCGCACCAGCGCATCGAACGCTTCCTGGTCCTGGAAACCATCCGCTTCGACCAGGCCGCCAGTGCTGTGCACGAACATCGGAATCACGAACGCATTGATTTCCATCTCTGGCGCATCGCCTTGCCGGATGAAGACGGTGGCGGATAACTCTTCTATGTTGCTGCGCAAATATTGATAAGCACCCACGTCGGCATCTTTGGCACGCTCGATCGCATCGTAGAGCACGTCATCCTTCTTCTGGTTCAGTGTTTTCCTGATCAGCTTGTGGAAGTCGATTTCCTTCTGGCCTAGTTGCGCGCTCATGGTGGCACTCGTTTCGCTATCTTCCTGTTCGACCAGATCGAGGGCCAGGTCGGCCAGCGACTGGGCCACCAGGTCATCTTTGTCTTGCGCCATCTCGTGTGCTTTGCGGGGAATGGGGCGCTTGTTTTTTGGCATGGTGTCGTCGGTCGGGTGGAGTGGGGCGCCGGTCTGCCGGTGATGGGTGCGCCGGCGGCGTAAAGTGGGAGCGATTGTACAAGATGGCGCGCGCATGCCGGGAAAAAAGGGCGTGGCGATGGCGCTGCGCTGCGTTCCGGCAAGCCGGGAGCAGGGGCGCGATTGCGCTGTGGCGCAATCCGGTAAAATGCGGCTTGTTCTATCCCTGCTTATTCGAAAGAAACTGATGAAACTGGTTCGTTATGGCCGTCCCGGCAAAGAAAAACCCGGCTTGATCGATGAAGAAGGCAAGTTGCACGACTTGTCCGGCGTGATCGCCGATATCGACGCTACCCAATTGTCCGAGAAGGCGCTGCGCAAGCTGGCCAAGGTCAAGCTCGATACGCTGCCGTTGGTGCGCGGCAATCCGCGCTTCGGCGTGCCGGTAAAAGGCATCGGCAAATTTATCGGTATCGGCTTGAACTATGCCGATCACGCGCTTGAGGCGGGCATGGCTGCGCCGCTCGAACCGATCGTGTTCATGAAGGCGATCAGTTGCCTGTCCGGTCCGGACGATGCGGTGATGCTGCCCAAGGGTTCCAAGAAGACCGATTGGGAAGTTGAACTCGGCGTCGTCATCGGCACGCGCGCGCAGCATGTCAGCGTCGACGATGCGTTGAACCACGTAGCGGGTTACTGCGTCGTCAACGATTTGTCAGAACGTGAATTCCAGCTCGAACGCGGATCGCAATGGGACAAGGGCAAAGGCTGCGACACGTTCGGTCCGGTCGGTCCGTGGCTGGTCACGCGCGATGAGATCGAGGATGTGCAGCAACTCGACCTGTATCTGGAGTTGAATGGCAAGCGCATGCAAACGGGCAGCACCGCAACGATGATCTTCAGCGTCGCGCACATCGTCAGCTATCTGTCGCAATTCATGACGCTGGAGCCGGGCGACATCATCGCCACCGGCACGCCGCCGGGCGTGGGCGCCGGCCGCAAGCCGCAGCGCTTCCTGCGCAAGGGCGACAGTCTGCGCCTGGGTATTCCTGGTCTGGGCGAACAGCAGCAAGAGGTTGTCGCTTACCTGCCATAACCCGGTCTGCGCCAGCGCAGCATGGCGCTGGCAACACACCGGCGCTGGCGTCACACCGGCGCTGGCGTCACACCGGCGCTGGCGTCATACCTGGATCAGGCTGGAAAACTGCGTTCGATCAATTCGATCTTGTAACCATCCGGATCGGTGACAAATGCGATCACCGTGTTGCCGCCCTTGACCGGACCCGGCTCGCGCGAAACCTGGCCGCCATTGGCCTTGACTGCGATGCACGCTTGAACGATGTCGTCGGCCGACAGCGCGATGTGACCGTAGGCTGTGCCCATGTCATAGCTGGTCACACCGTAGTTGTACGTCAATTCCAATTCAGCATGGTCCGGATTGGCACCGTAGCCGACAAAGGCCAAGGTGTATTTGTATTCCGGATTGTCGCTGGTGCGCAGCAGTTTCATGCCTAGCACCTTGGTGTAAAAATCGATTGAGCGCTGCAGGTCGCCGACCCGCAGCATGGTATGTAATAGTCGCATCGTCATCCTTGGTGATGTTTTCAATCCAGAATTTTAAGCGCTTTGGCGATTCCTTGCCGGGCGCAGCAGCGCAGCAGACATTCTTATCTGGCTGACGCGCTGGCATCGGGCGTGACGCGCCAGACGATGTTGCCGACATCGTCGGCGACCAGTAATGCGCCGGATTTGTCGACGGCGACGCCGACCGGTCGTCCTTGCGCCGCGTCGTTCCGGTCGAGGAAGCCGGTCAGGAAATCCTGTGGCGCACCGTTTGGTGTGCCGTTTGAAAAGGGCACGAAAATCACCTTGTAGCCGCTATGCGGCTTGCGGTTCCACGACCCGTGCTGACCGACGAATGCGCCGCCCAGGAAGCTGGCGGGAAACAGCGCGGCGTCATAAAAGGCCAATCCCAGCGATGCCGTGTGGGCCCCCAACGCATAATCTGGCACGATCGCACTGGCCACCAGAGCAGGATCGGGCGCCGTCATGCGCGGGTCCGGATGCTGGCCAAAGTAGCTGTATGGCCAGCCGTAAAAAGCGCCATCCTTGACCGATGTCATGTAGTCCGGCACCAGATCGTTGCCGAGCATGTCGCGCTCGTTGACCGCCGTCCACAGAGCGCCGCTCTGGGGCTGGAATGCCATGCCGACCGGGTTGCGCAAGCCGCTGGCGAAGATGCGCGACTTGCCGCTGGCGCGCTCGAATTCCCAGATTGCGGCCCGACCAAGTTCGACCTCCATGCCGTTCTCGCCGGCATTGCTGTTCGAACCGACCGATGCATACAGATGCTTGCCGTCAGGACTGGCCACGATATTCTTGGTCCAGTGATGATTGATCGGCCCGCCCGGCAAGTCCATCACCTTGGTGCCTTTTTCGGTGATCGTGGTCTGGCCAGTCTGGTACGGGAAGCGCAGCACCGCATCGGCGTTGGCGACATACAGGTCATTGCCGACCAGCGCCATGCCAAAAGGAGAATGGAGGTTTTGCAAAAAGACGGTACGGGTCCGGGCGATGCCGTTGTCATCGATATCGCGCAGCAGCGTGATGCGGTTCGCCGTTGCGGTGATCGATCCGGCTTTATTCATGAAATAGTTGACGATCGCGTCCTTGATTCCAGTGATGCCGTCCGGCTTGGGCGGCGCATTGGTTTCGGCCACCAGTACATCGCCGTTCGGCAAGACATACAGCCAGCGCGGATGCAGCAAGTTGCGTGCGTAGGCCTGGACTGAAAATCCGGGCGCAGCTTGCGGCTTGGCATCGCCTTTCCAGGGCTCGGCGGGGGCCACGTTGACAGTCGGTATCAGCGATTGATCGGGCGCCGGCAACGCCGTATCGGGGCCGAAGCCGCGGGGCATTTGCGTTGCCTGAGGCTGAGTTTGGGCAAGGGCGACATTGGCGGCGAACGCTCCCATACCCAGCATGGCGCCGCAAACAAGATGGTTGATCATTCGATTTTTTATCAACGGTTGCTTTCTTTTGGAATGGGCTGTGCCGATTGGGATGGTACAGGTGCTACCTTTTCCACTCCGCGCATGCCACGTAAATCGGTATCGACCAGGCCTTGTTCCAGGTCGCTGGCGGCTTGTTTCATGACCTCACGCGGCTTCATGTCTTGCGGATCGGGAGACTGGTCGCGCTCATGCGGCAAAGGCATGACATTATCTTTGCCCGTTTGCCCGTCCGGGCGGGGCTTGCGGTCTTTCGTTTCGGTAGCCATGATCGTGTGCTCTCTCATCGGATGGATGGCGCTTGATTAGCGTAGATATCCTTTGATCATAACGTCTTGCTGACGATGCCGTCGCGCAATTGAGCCTGGCGCTGGCGCTGACGGGTCGGCCTTGTGGTCCCGGCCGGGGCGAACTATACTGTTCTTTTATACAGTTGATTTTTTGCCCTGCGTCAGGTGCTGCCCAAGAGGCGGGGCGTTTCAGTGCGCGCTTGCGTCGTCGCCGGGGCGATGGCGGAAGGGGTGATTATGGGTTACCCTGCAGCGTGTTGCAACTTCAACCCTAGCCGAGATTTTTATGCCGCATGCGCCGTTCAAAACCATAGGCAAGACCATTGCGCTGGTCGTAAGGCAAAATACCGACGGCATCGAGACGCCGGTGCAAAGTATTGTCAATTTTTTGCAGGCGGCAGGGCACACGGTGGTGTTCGAGGTGGAAACCGCCTTGCATGTCGGCTTGCCGGACATCCCTGCGATGACGGCCCCCGAGATCGGCCAGCATGCCGATGCGGCGATCGTGATGGGCGGCGATGGCACGATGCTGGGCATCGCGCGCCAGCTTGCGCCGTTCGACGTGCCGCTGATCGGCATCAATCAGGGGCGGCTTGGCTTCATGACCGATATTCCGATCGAAGGGATGCTACCGGTGCTCGCTGAAATCCTGAGCGGGCGTTGCAAGGCCGAGCGGCGCAGCTTGTTGGAAGGCAAGGTCGTGCGCGATGGTGAAGAAATTCTGCTCGGACTGGCCGTCAACGATGTTGTCGTCGCGCGCGGCGCCGGCGCTGGCATGGCCGAGCTGAGGGTCGATGTCGATGGCCACTTCATGTACAACCAGCGTTCCGACGGATTGATCATTTCAACGCCTACCGGTTCCACTGCTTATGCGCTGTCGGCGGGCGGACCGTTGCTGCATCCGAGTCTGGGTGGCATTGTGCTGGTGCCGATCGCACCGCACGCGCTGTCGAACCGGCCCATTGTGTTGCCCGATAGCAGCCAGATCATGATTGAAATCGTGCGCGGGCGTGACATCAGCATCAATTTCGACATGCAAACCTTT
>JBLHNV010000185.1:0-6185 GCA_047623125.1 Janthinobacterium sp.
CTCACATTCGATGACGTGTTGCTCGTCCCAGCATACTCGAACGTTCTTCCCGCTGATACCTCCCTCAAAACACGCCTGACCCGCAACATTTCGCTGAACATTCCATTGCTCTCTGCCGCAATGGATACGGTCACCGAGGCACGCCTGGCTATTGCCATGGCGCAGGAAGGCGGCATCGGCATCATTCACAAGAATCTGAGCCCGAAAGACCAGGCGCGTGAAGTGGCCCGCGTCAAGCGCTTTGAAGCGGGCGTGTTGCGCGATCCGATCACGATTCCGCCCGACATGAAA
Organism: Janthinobacterium sp.; assembly: GCA_047623125.1. GTDB lineage: Bacteria > Pseudomonadota > Gammaproteobacteria > Burkholderiales > Burkholderiaceae_D > Janthinobacterium. Next base: position 292 of record JBLHNV010000185.1, read on the forward strand.
ATCCGCGACGTCATCGCGCTGACCGAGCAACACGGCATTAGCGGTTTTCCTGTCGTGGAAGGCAAGGAAGTAGTTGGTATCATCACTAACCGCGATTTGCGCTTTGAAGAAGAACTCAATGCCGAAGCGCGCGCCAAGATGACGCCACGCGAGAATCTGGTGTTCGTCAAGGAAGATGCCGATCTGGCCGAAGCGAAGCGGCTGATGAACAAGCACCGCCTGGAGCGCGTGCTGGTCGTCAATGACGCGTTCGAATTGCGCGGCTTGATTACCGTCAAGGATATCCAGAAGGCGACCGAGCATCCGTTCGCCTCCAAGGATCCACTGGGCAAATTGTTGGTCGGCGCAGCCGTCGGTGTCAGCGCCAAGGATGAAGAGCGCATCGAATTGCTGGTCGCCGCCGGCGTCGATGTGCTTGTCGTCGATACTGCGCACGGTCACTCGCAAGGCATACTCGACCGCGTCAAGTGGATCAAGACCAACTTTCCGCACGTCGATGTGATCGGTGGCAATATTGCCACCGCAGCAGCGGCGCTCGCACTGGTCGAATACGGCGCCGACGCGGTCAAGGTCGGTATCGGCCCCGGCTCGATCTGCACCACGCGCATCGTCGCCGGTGTTGGCGTGCCACAAATTACGGCGATCTCGAACGTGGCTGAAGCGTTGGCCGGCACTGGTGTGCCTTGCATCGCCGACGGCGGCATCCGCTTCTCGGGCGATATCTCGAAAGCGCTGGCAGCGGGTGCATCGACGGTGATGATGGGCAGCATGTTTGCCGGCACCGAGGAAGCGCCGGGCGAAGTGATCCTGTATCAGGGCCGCAGCTACAAGTCGTACCGTGGCATGGGCAGTCTGGGCGCGATGGCCGATGGCTCGGCCGACCGTTACTTCCAGGACGCCGCGATGAAGGCCGACAAGTTCGTGCCCGAAGGCATAGAAGGGCGCGTCGCTTACAAGGGCAGCGTGCTGGCGATCATCTATCAACTGGTCGGGGGCGTGCGGCAATCGATGGGTTATTGCGGTTGCAGCAGCATCGACGAGTTGCGCGAAAAAGCGGAATTTGTCGAAATCACGGCGGCCGGCATGCGCGAGTCGCATGTGCACGACGTGCAAATCACCAAAGAAGCGCCGAACTACCGCGCTGAATAACGACGCTGCTGAACATGGTGGCGCGCGTCACCGGAGGCAGAGCGGTTCATCGAGAACCGCTCTGCCATTTTTTTCCGCCGCGCGCCTCGTGTGCTCGTCACCAGCATGTCCCCTGATGTTTTCATTACAAAGCACCCATCCCATGCATTCCAAGATACTGATCCTCGATTTCGGCTCCCAAGTGACCCAACTGATCGCCCGCCGTGTGCGCGACGCTGGCGTGTTTTCCGAAGTGTTTCCTTATGATGTCAGCGACGAATTCGTGCGCAACTACGGCGCCGCTGGCATCATCTTGTCGGGTAGCCATAACTCGACTTTGGCCGGCGACTCGCCGCGCGCGCCGCAAGCGGTGTTCGAACTCGGTGTCCCGGTGCTGGGCATTTGCTATGGCATGCAGACGATGGCCGAGCAACTTGGCGGCAAGGTGGAAAGTGGCCTGGTACGCGAATTCGGCTACGCGGAAGTGCGCGCGCGCAGCCATACCAAGTTGCTTGACGGCATCAATGACTTCATCACCGGCGAAGGCCATGGCATGATCAAAGTCTGGATGAGCCATGGCGACAAGGTGTTGGCGATGCCGCCAGGCTTCGTGCTGATGGGCAGCACCGACAGTTGTCCGATTGCCGCGATGGCCGACGAACAACGCCATTTTTACGGCTTGCAGTTTCATCCGGAAGTGACGCACACGCTGCAAGGCAAGGCGATGCTCGGGCGTTTCGTGCACGACATCTGTGGTTGCAAATCGGACTGGAACATGCCCGATTACATTTCGGAAGCGGTCGCATCGATCCGCGAAAAAGTCGGCAGCGATGAGGTCATTCTGGGCTTGTCGGGCGGTGTCGATTCGAGCGTGGCAGCAGCACTGATCCACCGCGCGATCGGCGACCAACTCACTTGCGTATTTGTCGATCACGGCTTGCTGCGCTTGGGTGAAGGCGACATGGTAATGGACATGTTTGCCAAGAATCTGGGCGTCAAAGTGCTGCGTATTGATGCTGAAGAGCAATTCATGGGGCATCTTGCCGGCGTCGTCGATCCGGAAGCGAAGCGCAAGATCATCGGGCGCGAATTCGTCGAAGTGTTTCAGGTCGAAGCGGGCAAGCTGAGCAACGCAAAGTGGCTGGCCCAGGGCACGATCTACCCGGACGTGATTGAAAGCGCGGGCAAGGGCAAGAAAGGCCAGACCATCAAGAGCCATCACAACGTAGGGGGCTTGCCAGAAACACTGAACTTGCAATTGCTGGAGCCGCTGCGTGAATTGTTCAAGGATGAAGTGCGCAAACTCGGTGTCGCGCTCGGCTTGCCGCACGACATGGTGTATCGCCACCCGTTCCCGGGCCCGGGTCTGGGTGTGCGCATTCTGGGCGAAGTGAAGAAGGATTACGCCGACTTGCTGCGCCGCGCCGATGCGATCTTCATCGAGGAGTTGCGCAACACACCGTTCGATCTGGCCGGGATCGAAGGTCTCGATGCCGAGCAGGTTCCACAAAACTGGTATGACGCGACCAGCCAAGCGTTTGCCGTCTTTTTACCGGTGAAATCGGTCGGCGTGATGGGCGACGGGCGTACCTACGAATACGTGGTGGCGCTGCGTGCGGTGCAAACCCAGGATTTCATGACGGCGCAATGGGCGCATCTGCCCTACAGTTTGCTGGGCAAGGTATCGAACCGCATCATCAACGAAGTGCGCGGCATCAACCGCGTAGTCTACGATATCTCGGGCAAGCCGCCGGCGACCATCGAATGGGAATGATGTTCCCTCTGGCAGCGTAACGCAGACGCTAGCAGGAAACAATGACAAGCCCCTGATTTCAGGGGCTTTTTTGTTGTCTGGGCAGTAGGGAGCTTCCCTCGGTATTTCGTCTTCCATCAGGCGGATTTCATGCAGCCCGTATTTTCTGATCTTGCTCATCGGTCCATTTTTTGAGGTACTGGATTGGTGAGCGGTAGCCAAGCGTCGAGTGCTGCCGCTTGCGATTGTAAAAGACCCCGATATATTCGAAACTGGCAGCCTTCATGTCCGCATGCGTCGCATAGCGCCCGCTGCGGACCCGCATGCCCGGTGGTGTGGCAGTGGACCGATCAGTTGTACTGAGCGCCCTTATGCCGATTTTCCGCTGTAATGAAAGCCACTATCATGCGAGGATCAGTTCGCTGAAGGCCTATCGGGTGCCCAAGGGTATCGTGCTTGAAGCCGTAGCTACCGTATGGATGCATTGCAAAATGACAGTTTTTGCAACGCAAACTGACTCCGCTGAAAACGCGTCCGGGGGAAAGCGGCAGCGAACGGCGCGGTCCAGACTAGTGGCATGCGATGGCTAATGTGTATGGCATGCTGGCCTGTGCTGACCTCGTTCAACTGCGTCGCGAAGCAGTGAACGGCAGGTGCGCACGGTGTGGCGCCGCATCGGACCTTTTTGCGGTGATGCCGTCATCACCGTTATCCATCGGGTGAGGTCCGTCTGCGCCGGTTAACCCAGCCCGACCATCGCACCTGTTCCACCAGCGCCATATGCGGCACCGTTAGTGCGGCCAGTCCGATAAAAAGCCACTGCATCAAGCCCGCCTCAAGTGACTGGGTGCGCAACCAGTATGCGCCTGCAGCGCCGAGGGTGAGCGTGCCCAGCATCGGCAGCAGAGCGGCCCGGCCCAGTCGCGCTGCGGTTTCCCTTGCGGCGCCAGCATAGTGCCAGGTGCGCACGATGTGGCGGGCACTATGCATGGTGCAGAAAAATACGGTGAATGCCAGCAGCGGTGGGGCCAGCACTGCCAGTGCCGCAGCAGCCGCCATTTCGAGGCCGGTCAGCCAGTGCGTGCGCTGTTGTCGAACCGCTGTCAGCGCCGTCGCCAGCAGCCACGGTCCGCTCAGGTGGTGTAAGGCGCCAGCCAGCGCGGCAGCCGCCAGCGGCTCCACCAGGAACGCAAACAGGCGTGCTATCTCGCTGGCATGCAGCAGTGCTGGCAGCACGATCATGGCGCCGCCATACAGCAGACGCGCCATGAACCCGGTACCCGGTGCCGGATCGCCCGAAAAATGCAATGCCGACAGCAGCAAAAAGCCGGTCAGGGATAATTGTGGTGCGATTTGCCACGCCATGATCACCAGCAGCGCTGCGCCCAGATAAGTCAGCGCGAAGGCGAACCAGCCGCGCCGCCCGAACATGCCTCGCACGTCGTGCAGTTCCTCGGCGAACACAGTGTCTAGCGCCCCGTGCGGTACGCCGAGCAGCAAGATCAGCGCCGCCAGCAATAGCAGAGCGGCTGTACCGTCGGATGCGAGCGCAAGCGTTGCACCGGCGGTGGCTGCCATGCCGGCAATAACGGCGGCAATGGCACAAAACAGCAAGCCCTGCGCACGCAGCGCGGTCATGGCTGAAGCACCTTTATGCCTTGCTCGTCGCAGGATGGCGCGTCATTATTTCTCTTAGCGCAACCGGAAGATGGCGCAGGAACGGGCGCGCAGGCAACGCGGCAACGATCTTTGCGCAGTCAGCCAGACTGCCTTGCTCGCTCAGGAAGCGCGTCAGACAGGCGCTGTCGACGCACTCGAAAAGACGCAGAAACAGCGCCGGTGCGATACCGGGCTGCGCGCGCAGCAGCGACAGAAACAGGCCATCGAGCGCGCGCAGCAGCGGCGGATCGGCAGCGTGAGCAACTGGCAAGCTACCTTCTGCGAGCCGGTTGGCGCAGTGCTCGGCCCAGCGCTGAATGCGCTGGAAAGCATAACCGGTCGCCGGACGCGCCGCTCCTTGCAGTATGCCGGCCCTTACATAGGTGGGATCGGACCTTGCAGCAGACTTTGCAGCAGATGCCGGCAGCCCCATCGGCAGCATGCCGTGCTCGTAACGCAGCACCTCGAACGTGGTGTCACCGGTGCATGCGGCAACAGCCAGTGCGAGTTCGGCTGTCAGTTGTTTTGGCATTAGCGGCAGCGGCCCGAATTGTGTCACTTCGATCAGCGCACGGTGCGTTGACAGAGGCAGCACATAGGTAAACAGGATGCGTTCAAGGTCGGTACCGCGAAAATCCATCAGCGTCACGCAGGCCGGATCGAATAATGGCGTGCTGCAGACAATTTCCTGACCGTAAAATGACTGCCAGAGCGTAGCGCCACCGCTGCGGGGCGCTACGCCAGCGCGGGTGTCGATGACCAGTGCAGCGCGATAGGTACGCTGCCGGCAAGTGACATGCCAAGCCTGATCAGTCTTGCGTGGCGCGCAATCGACCGGCTCGCCCAGCAGCAGTGTGATGGCCCGATTGCTTGCGACCATAGCCAGCGCTTCGCTGTAGAACGCATCGGCGCTGATGCGCTTGTAAGGCATGGCAGAGCAGTCGACCCTGATCTGGCCTGCGTCGGTATGCAAGGTCAGCGCATTCCAGCGTTGCTGCACCAGATGGCGCAGCGGCGCTGCCGGTTCGCCCCAGAAACACCAGGTCCGATCGTTGACGTAAACATGGCGCGCTTCGATGATCAGCGTGCGCGGACAGCGCTCGCCAAGCGCAGCCAGACGCAGCGCCAGGCTCAGGCCGGCGCAACCGCCACCCAATATGATCAGGTCAAATTCAGCGCTCATGTGCTCGTTCGCTGCGCGGCAGCGCATGGTGCAGGTCGGCAAAAGCGTGGTGCAATGCGTTGTCGTGCCCCCGGCTACTACGCCAGAAGCGCGGCGTCAGCGCTGTTGTGAGCAGCGCGTGTAGCGTCAGCGCTGCCTTGGTACGCCCTGGTATCACGGCGCGACCTTTCC
>JBLHNV010000186.1:0-6130 GCA_047623125.1 Janthinobacterium sp.
TTGGCCGATATTGCACCGGGGACGTCCCAGGTGTTTCGCATTGCACTGCGCGGCGCGCGGCAATCGCCCGGGGAACTGGCTTACCGGTTGGTACTCGAAGACATCGCCGAAGCGACTGAAACGGTCGATCTGGCACCGGGAATGGCCATCAAGATTCGCATGCGCTATGACGTGCCGGTGCTGGTCGCGCCCGACGGCAAGGCAGTCGATGCATTGCAATGGAAGCCGTGCGCGCTTGATGCGGCGCCTGCGCCATCGGCCAAAACTGGCGCATCTTGCGTACGCCTGCTCAATGCCGGCAATCGCCGCATCAAGCTGCAAACGCTGACCTTTGAAGGCGAGGGCTGGCAGCAGTCGCTGGCATTCAAAAGCGGTGAAAACCTGCTGGCCGGCGCGCAGCGCGAATGGCGTTTGCCAGTTTTGCCGAGCCACGATGGCAAACTGACCGGGGTTCAGGCGCAAACTGCGCGCGGCGTAACTTTGCGGGCCGAGACCGGCGAATTTTAACCATGTCGCGTACCGGCTTGCGCCGGGAGCCGGTTTTCCCTGCGCTCCATGCGCCGGCTTTTGTCCAGGGCTTTGCCCTGGCGATGCTGTTGCTGAGCGAATCTGCGCGCGCCGAACCTGCGTCGCAGCTGCTGGCGCAAGAGGGCGTTGCCATCGTGGGGCCTGCCGCAGACAAGGGCAAGACTGTCGATGACAACAAAAAAAGACGCCAGCGCAAACCGGTGGCGGACGTGCTGTTGCTCGACGTCAGCATCAATGACCAGCCTCTGGCCGACGTGGTGATGGTCGAGCAAATGCCGGGCGGACCTTTGCTGTTGCCGCTGGACGCCTGGAGCGCAGCGCGTTTGTTGCCGCTGGCGCAGACCGGGCTGAGTATGCAAAGCGACGGCACGCCGGCCTATGCGCTCGATGCGGTGGCGGGCGCGACCTGGAACATCGACCGGCGAACCATGCGCATCGATATCCATGCCCCGGCTGGAGCGTTCATCGCATCCGCGTTCGGTGCACCTGATGCTGTCGCGCTGGCGCCACCGAGACCGCAGCCGGGATTCATGCTTGATTATGATCTGTTGCTTAGCCGCAGCGCTGGCGGCGGCGCCAGCAGCGGCGGTGCGATGCTGGAAGCGGTCGCCTTCAGCGGCCTGGGCAACATCGTCACGTCAGTGCTGACCAGCAGCACCGATCGGAGCGTCACACGGCTCGATACCTACTGGCGCTATGACATGCCGAACCGGATGGAAAGCCTGACCGTCGGCGACACCATTGGCACAGCTGGCAGCTGGAGCCGCCCGGCGCGCTATGGCGGTGTGCGCTGGGGCCGCGATTTTGCGATGCGGCCCGGCTTTGTCACGTTGCCGCAAATGTCGCTGGCCGGCGCAGCGGCGCTGCCATCGACGGCGGATGTGCTGGTCAACAATGTGCGTCGTCTGAGCCAGAAGGTGGAACCGGGTCCGTTTGATTTGAACAACGTGCCCATCGTCACCGGCGCCGGCGAGTTCGCTCTGGTGGTGCGCGACTTGCTGGGGCGCGAAACGGTGGTGCGGCAAAGCTTTTACGCATCGCCGCGGCTGCTGGTACCGGGCTTGAGCGATTTTTCATTCGAAGCAGGCCGGCTGCGCACCGGCTATGGCAGCAGCAATGCGTATGGCGCGCCGTTTGGCGCGGCGACCTGGCGCCAGGGTGTGAGCCGCAGCGTGACCGGCGAAGCGCGCATCGAGTGGCAGGATCAGCGCCGCGCCGCCGGCATCGACGTGACCAGTTTGCTGGGCACCTGGGCCGTGGGCCGGGTGGCGCTGGCCGCATCCGGCGGCGCCCAGGGCAGCGGGCACCTGACGCAGGTTGGCATCGAGCGCAGCACACCGAAGGGCGGCGCCGCGCTGCAGTATGAGCATGCCAGCAGTGGCTTTGCGCCGTTCGGCGCCGCCAGCGGCGCCGCAACTGCCGCTGCAGCCGCTAATAGCATGGCCCAGCGCACCAGAGATCGCTGGCTGGTCAGCGTGGGCGGCGCGCTGTGGGGGGCCATCGGCGGCGGCGCGAACTATGTGCGGCAAACCCGCTGGGATGGCGATCTGCTGCAGGCGGTCGGCTTGTCGCTGAACCTGTCGCTATGGGGCAGGGCCAACGTGAGCGTTGCGCTGAGCAAGCGCCTCGACATCGAGCGCAGCTTGAGCGCTGCTATAACGCTCAGTTTGCCGCTTGATGGCGGCGTGGTGACGTCGAGCCAGGTCAGCCGCGACGGCACTGGAAAACTGAGCGGCTCGGTCTCGGCTGCCGGCACGGCGCCGTCCGGTCCCGGGCTGGCCTGGCAAGTGCAAGCTGGCAGCGCAAAATCCCAGCGCGCTCAGGGCAGTTTGCGCTACAACACCAGCGCCGCCGAATGGTCGCTGCAGGGCGCGACCAGCGGCGGCGGCCAGATCGCTACCAGCATCAGCGGGCGCGGCACTGTGGGCTGGCTCGATGGCATGGCATTTGCGTCACGCCCGGTCGGCACGAGCAGCGTGGCCGTGATCAAGGTCGATGGTATCGAAGGCGTGGCGGTTCGGCGCAATTACCAGGTGGTGGCGGTGACCGATGCACGCGGCATGGCGTTCGTGCCAGGGTTGCTGTCATGGCAAAAAAACAATATCAGCATCGACATGCTGGACTTGCCGCTCGATGTGGAAGTGACCAGTAGCAGCGCTGATCTGACGCCCTTTTCGCGCAGCGGCATGGTGCTGGACTTTGGCGCGAAGCGTTCGCGCCAGGCGCTGCTGGTGCTGCACCGAACTGGCGGCGCGCCGGTGCCGATCGGCGCCCGGGTGCGCCTGTTGCCGGGCGGCCCGGAATTTATCGCCGGGCGGCGCGGCGAAGTGTGGCTGACCGGGCTGGCGGCCAGCCGCCAGCAAGTGCGGGTCAGCTGGTCCGGCGGTGGTTGCCTGCTGGCACTGGAAGTGCCCGTTAGCGTCGATGGCGCGCCTGGAAAAATCGGGCCGCTCGTGTGTGGAGAAAAAAAATGAGGCAGACCGACATGGCGATGAAAACAATCCCGGGCAAAATGACGATGCGCAAGCCAACGATGCGCATGTTGATCCGGCAGGCGCTGCTTGCGACATTGATTGTCACCCCTTTAGCGGCGCTGGCGGCTGGCAGTTGTACTGTCGCATCGAGCGCACTGGCGTTCGGCGCATACCAGCCGCTGGCGATGTTTGGCAAGCTTAATTCTGACGCCAAGAACAGCAGCACCACGCTGTCGGTGACGTGCAGCGGCGCGGCAGGCAGTTATGCGATCGGCATCGGGCCCGGCAATCCAGGCGCCGGCGATGGCATCAGCACCCGCTACATGAACAATAGCAGCGGCGGCGATCCGATGCTCTTCAATATCTACACCGATGCGACCTACATGACGGTATGGGGCAATGGCAACACCGGCGCTTTGGTGACGCGGCCGGTGCCGGCCAATAACGGCACCGATGCGGTGACCGCGTATGGCAGGATTGCGGGTGGGCAGCACACTTTGAAGCCAGGCAACTATTTCGCCACTATGACGGTGACGATCACTTACAACCCCTGATATGGCGGCATGGTCATGGCCGTGCCGCCTTGCGCATCCGCGTCAGGCGGCCAGCGCCGCGCGTTGTTCCTGCAGACCCGGACATGGCGTTGCCAGTTGCGCCAGGTCTTGTTCGCCCAAAGCAGGAATGCCCCTTTTTGATATTTGGGCACGAGATCATGGCGGCACCGATGAGTGACGAGGACTTGGCACGCTCCCGGCCAAGAGTGCAACTGGTGGAGTGCGCTTTAAGCCGGAAGGATGCCGGCAGCCGTTAGAGGCGACGGTATGCCAGATCCAGCGGCTCTAGCGCAGTGATCTCATCGCTGGTGTGGAGGGTCCGCTCAGCAAGAAGCGCGGCCGGCCTTCGAGCCGACGCATTGACGACGACGTCTTGACACGGGCAGTGACGCTGATTGGCGCGCATGATGCTGAGTTGGTGCGATGGTTGGCGGCCGAGTCGCTGCGCGAGTTGCACCAGTTGCACCAGTTGCACGGTGGGGTTCGACCAGCGCGAACTTTATCAAACGGACCTGAGGCCAATTTGCCGTTGGGGCCCATGTCTGCCTGGCAGAAAAGGGCGAGTTTCTGTTTAGTGTTGATAATGTAACTTTTTCCTATGCAAATCCAATCGGAGTCCATAACATGGGAGGACGTACTTTTTATAAAAATAACCGGGACAATCATGAAACCATTTGTACTTGCACTGTTGTTGGCATCGGCCTTCAATGTATCGGCCCATGCCGCCGGGCGCTTGCCCACCGTCTCGCCTGAAAAATATACCGACGAACAAAAGAGTGCGGCCGATGAATTCATGGCCACACGCAAGGTCGCGGTCTTTGGCCCGTTTGAACCGCTGATGCACAGCCCGCAGGTAATGAGTCAGGCGCGCGCGATGGGCGACTATCTGCGTTATAAGTCTTCACTGGGCAATACGTTGAGCGAACTGGTGATTTTGATCACTGCGCGCGAGTGGACGCAAGACTTCGAGTGGTTCGTGCATTACCCGATCGCACTGAAGGTCGGCATCAAGCCCGAGATCGCCGATGCGATCGCTGACGGACGCCGTCCGACCGGCATGAGCGAAGATGAGGAAATTGTCTACGATTTTTCCACCGAACTGCACAAGAACAAGCGTGTCAGTGAGCACACCTATGACCGTGCCCAGAAACGGTTCGGCAACAAGGGCATTGTCGACCTGACCGGCATCAATGCCTATTACACCTTGCTGGCGATGCAAATGAATGTCGCGCAATATCAAGTGCCGAAAGATGCCAAAAAATTGGTGCGCATGCCAGACTGAAGGTAGGATCATGGCCCTTGATCGGGCCATAAATGTCTTGTTTTCGGCTCAGGCCGACCCGGAAAAGTCGCACCATGCCGGCCCTGCCGGGTATTTTTTGGCGTTTTTCATGCCTGCATTTTCATCTTGCCACCATGCGCCGCTGCGCTGCCCACGAGGCGGTGCGCCCCGTGGAGGTGTGAACCGGTGCGTTACGCCGCCACCGCTTCGAGTTGTTCTTGCAGTCCCAGCCATTCCGTTTCCAGTTGCGCCAGGTCCTTGGTGAAGAAGGTCTGGTCGGCCAGCAGTTGTTTCAGCTTGGCCTTGTTGGCGGCGTCGTAGGCGGTCGACTCGCCGAGCTTGGCATCGATTTCCGCTTTCTGGCCGTTGCGCTTGGCGATCTGTATTTCCAGTTGCTTGATCTTTTGCTCGATCGGTTTTTTGAGCGCGGTCAGGCGCTGGCGCTGTTCCGCTTCCTGGCGCTTTTGATCGCGCTTGTCAGCGACCGGTTCAGCCGCTGCAACCGGCGAGGTAACCGGGAAGTCGGTCTTGTTGTCGATGCCGGCGGCCGGCAGCACCGTGGTGCCCTTGCCCAGCTTGGTCTTGAACAGCCAATCCTTGTAATCGTCCAGATCGCCGTCGAACGGTTGCAATTTGCCGTCGGCCACGATGATGAACTGGTCGGTGGTTGCGCGCAGCAGGTGACGGTCATGCGATACGACGACCAGCGTGCCTTCGAACTGGGCCAGCGCCATCGTCAGCGCTTCGCGCGTTTCCAAATCCAAATGGTTGGTTGGTTCATCGAGCAGCAGCAGGTTGGGGCGCTGCCAGACGATCAAGGCCAGCGCCAGACGGGCTTTTTCGCCGCCGGAGAAGGGGCGGATCGGGCTTGTCACCATGGTGCCAGGGAAGTTGAAGCCGCCCAGGAAATTGCGCAATTCCTGCTCGCGCACGCCCGGTGCGATTTTGCCCATATGCCACAGCGGCGATTCGTCGTGGCGCAGCATTTCAACCTGGTGCTGCGCGAAGTAACCGATCGACAAGCCCTTGCCGACGACGGCATCGCCGGTCAACGGCGTCAGTTCGCCGGCGATGGTCTTGATCAAGGTTGACTTGCCGGCGCCATTGACCCCCAGAAGTCCGATGCGCTGGCCGATCTGGAGCGAGAAATTGATGTTGTTGACGATGGTTTTATGGCTGATATCGCCCGTTTCCTTGTCTTCAAGATGATAGCCGGCATTCACGTCTTCCATCACCAGCAGCGGATTTGGCGCGCTCAAAGGCTCGCGAAATTCGAACGAGAATTCGGCCGC
>JBLHNV010000187.1:0-6086 GCA_047623125.1 Janthinobacterium sp.
GCTGCAGCGCCGGCCGGCGTCATGTTTGATAGCGCCGAACATATACGCCAGCATGCGCAGCGCATCTACACGCAAGCGGTGCAGCTGAAAGCGATGCCGATCGGTAACATGACCAACATGACCGAGGCCGAGCGCAGCGTGATCGCCGCATGGTTCGAAGGCGGCGCAAAATAGGTGGCGACCAGTAGCGTGGGCACCCATGCCCAAACTTGCTGGTCGCTTGAAAATCACGTTGCTCTGCCCCGGGCGGCCGTGACCAGCAAAGTAAGCCCGGTGATGCGCGCAACCGAACCGCAATGGATCGACTGGGTCGATGCTCATTTCGACGAGCAGGTCGCGTTTCTGCCGCACGTGATCCGGATCCCGACCGATACGTCGCCGGGCAACAATGCGCCGCAGACGGCCAAGCTGGTGACCAGCCTGCAAAAACCGCCAGGATCCTCCTCGGTGAGGACATTCCCGCGCAAGGCACGCCGTTGTATGCAAACGCGCGGCTGTACGCCTAACACGGGATTGCCGTCGTGTTGTACGGCGCCGGCCCGCGCACGGTGCCGGAATCGAACGCCAAAAAAGCGCATGAAAAGCTGGCGCTGGGCGATTTGCGCCGCGCCACCAAAGTGGTGGCGCTGACGGTGCTCGATTTACTGGTGGCCTGGCGGCCCTGCGCCGACATTGTCCGGCAACGCCTTGCATCGGCATTGTCTCACTTGATGTGGCGCAAGGGATCGGCATGACATGGGTCGAAGAATGGGTTGCTTGCCATGCGTTAATGTACAATCAAACGCAGTAAATCGAGTCCGGCGCAGCAATTTTCGACCCTGTACGACCCTCCAGTAAATTATTCGATACTCGCACTGCCGTCGCGCTGGCATGTGCCGAATATGTCTGCGATGGAGGGCAATTGCGCGAGGATAATCAGTTTGAAACTCATACCAACGATATTGTGCGGCGGTGCCGGCTCCCGCTTGTGGCCGGTTTCTCGCGAATTGCATCCTAAGCCTTTCATCCGGCTCGCTGATGGGCAAAGTCTGTTGCAAAAAGCCTGGCTGAGGGGGGCTGCGTTGCCCGATGTGGCAGAAATGCTCACGGTGACCAACGGTGAACTTCTTTTTAAAACCGTAGACGAATACCGCGCGGTGGCCGGTGCTCACCACAAAGCCCTGACCAACAGTTTCATACTGGAACCATTCGGGCGCAACACGGCGCCCGCGATTGCCGCCGCCGCGTTGCATGTTGCGGCAACGCATGGCGAAGATGCACTGATGCTGGTGCTCGCAGCGGACCATCTGATTGCCGATCAGGCTGCGTTTGCCGGCGCTATAGCGCAAGCGGTGCAACTGGCGTGCGAGGGCAAGCTGGTCACCTTCGGCATCAAGCCGGAAGCGCCCGAGACTGGCTATGGCTATATTGAAGCCAATGGCAGCAGCGTGCTGCGCTTTGTCGAAAAACCGAATGCTGAAATAGCGCAGCAATATCTCGACAGCGGTCGCTACCTTTGGAATTCGGGGATATTCTGTTTTGCCGCGGGCGTGATGCTGGGCGAGATGGAACAGCACTGTCCCGCCATCCTGGCTGCCATGCGCGCTTGCATGGCACGATCGCACCAGGCCATCGGCAAAAATTTCACCCAGATTGCACTGGCCCCCGAGCCTTTCGGCGACGTGCCCGATGATTCGATCGACTATGCCGTGATGGAAAAATCCGCCAACGTGGCTGTCGTTGCATGCAACATAGGCTGGAGCGACATCGGCTCATGGAATGCGATAGGTGACCTGGTTGAGGCCGATGGCGATGGCAACCGGATCAATGGTGAAGTCGAGTTGCACAATGTCACACAATGCTATATCCAGAGCAATGAACGGATGGTCGGCGCGGTCGGCGTGCACAACTTGATCATCGTCGACACGCCGGACGCGCTGCTGGTGGCTGACCGCGCGTGCGCGCAAGATGTCAAGCACCTGTATGCCAGTCTCAAGGCGCGCGGCCATGAAGCCCACAAATTGCACCGCATCGTGCATCGCCCGTGGGGTACTTACACGGTACTGGAAGACAGTGCGCGCTACAAAATCAAACGTATCGAAGTCAAACCGGGCGCGTCCCTGAGCCTGCAAATGCACCATCACCGCAGCGAGCACTGGATTGTCGTCAGCGGCATGGCGAAAGTGGTCAATGGCGTGCGTGAAATACTGGTCAATACCAATGAATCAACTTATATTCCCGCTGGCCACCAGCACCGATTGGAAAATCCCGGCGTGATCGCGCTGGTCATGATCGAAGTGCAAAGTGGCGAATACCTGGGCGAAGACGATATCGTCCGTTTCGAAGACAATTACGGGAGAACCTGATGACAGCACTAACCTGTTTTAAAGCTTATGACATCCGCGGCAAACTGGGCGTGGAGCTTGATGAAGACGTGGCCTATCGCATCGGCCGCGCCTATGCGCACTATCTGAAGGCCAGGCGTGTGGTGGTGGGCGCCGATGTGCGCCTGAGCAGCGCGTCACTCAAACAAGCGCTGGCGCAGGGCTTGATGGATGGCGGCGCTGACGTAATCGACATCGGCATGACCGGCACTGAAGAAGTGTACTTCGCCGCATTCCACCTCGACGTGGATGGTGGCATCGAAGTCACGGCCAGCCATAACCCGATGGATTACAACGGCATGAAGCTGGTGAGCCGCGGTTCCCGTCCGATCAGTGGCGACACTGGCTTGAAGGAAATCCAGGCGCTGGCCGAAGCCAACGATTTCGGCGCGCCGGTGGCCAAGTCCGGCACGCTGACGCAGCAATCCATTCTGGCCCCGTTCATCGCACATTTGCTTACCTATGTCGACGTCAAGGCGCTCAAGCCGTTGAAACTCGTGGTCAACGCTGGCAACGGCGCGGCCGGCCATGTGATCGATGCGATCGAAGCGGCGTTCCAGAAAATTGGCTCTGCCGTCACCTTCATCAAGGTGCACCATGAAGCCGATGGCAACTTTCCTAACGGCATCCCCAACCCCTTGTTGCCGGATAACCGCGCCGCGACCGCCGACGCGGTCCGTGCCCACCAGGCTGACATGGGCATCGCGTGGGATGGCGATTTCGACCGCTGCTTTCTGTTCGACGAAGGCGGCAACTTCATCGAAGGCTATTACATCGTCGGCTTGCTCGCCGCCGCATTCCTGGCCAAGCACCCTGGCGAAAAAATCATCCATGATCCGCGTTTGACGTGGAACACGGTCGATATCGTCGAACGCGCCAGCGGCGTCGCAATCCAGAGCAAGACCGGCCATGCCTTCATCAAGGAGCGCATGCGCCTTGAAAATGCGATCTACGGCGGAGAAATGAGCGCCCATCATTACTTCCGCGACTTCGCCTATTGTGATAGCGGCATGATTCCATGGCTGCTGGTGGCCGAACTGATCAGCAGCAGCGGCAAAGCGTTGTCGCAACTGGTCGGCGAACGCATCAAGGCTTACCCTTGCAGCGGCGAAATCAATTATACGGTGGCCAACGCAGCCGCAGCCGTGCAAGCGGTGCGCGCACACTATGCCGAGGCACAGCCGCGCGTCGATACCACCGATGGCCTGAGCCTGGAATTTGCTCACTGGCGGCTTAACGTGCGCAGTTCTAACACCGAACCGTTGTTGCGGCTCAATATCGAGGCCCGGTCGGACCCGGCATTGGTTTTGCAAAAAGTGGCCGAAGTCGAGGCGCTGATCAGGCAGCACTAAGTTGGAGCGGCCAGTCGCTGCGCGCCCGCGTCACGGCAGCATGTTGCGATCATTGCCGGCTGCGCCAATATGGCCGCATATTCTGGCGCAGCAGGGGGCGATTTTTTACCGAAAATGACTCCCAGTGGCAAGTGAGCGGGTTTTGCATGCGGCATGAATAAAACAATGATAACGATGACAACGACGGATTTTTTTAAATGAAGAGACTGTTCGATTTTGCATTGGCGCTTTTGAGCATATTGATGCTGTCAATTCCGATCGGGTTGGTGGCGTTGCTGGTCAAATTGACATCACCCGGTCCTGCAGTGCACTGGTCCGACCGCATTGGACGATACAATAAACCTTTCCGGATGCCAAAATTTCGGACCATGCGCGTCGATACGCCGGCCGTTGCGACCCATCTTTTGGCTAATCCGAAACAGTTCCTGACACCCGTCGGGTCTTTTTTACGCAAATCCAGTCTCGATGAATTGCTCCAGTTGTGGAGCATCGTCAAAGGCGACATGAGCTTTGTCGGTCCACGGCCAGCCTTGTTCAATCAGCATGATCTGGTCGCATTGCGCACCCGGCATGGCGTCGATCAGGTGCTGCCGGGTTTGACCGGGTGGGCTCAGGTCAATGGCCGCGATGAGTTGCCAATTCCGGACAAGGTCAAGCTGGACCTGGAGTATGTACACCGGCGATCGTTTGCGCTGGATTTGAAAATAATTTTTTTGACGTTCGTGAAAGTGCTGCGCCGCGATGGCGTTGCGCATTGATCGGGCGGCGTGATTTTGGTGAAGTGTCCCGCACAGACAATGCCCTTGATGGCAGGTCGGGTGCACAGCTGCCGTCTTATATGGAGAAAAATCCTTGTCGAAGAAGCTGCTACTGGATTTTCCCCGCTTTTACAAGCAGATGGTTGCCGCATTGGTCGATGCATTCTTCCTGCCGCTGACTTTTTGCTTCGCGATTCTATTGCGTTTTGACGGCGTCAGCCTCGCGCTGTTTCGCCCCTATTTATGGCTGATTCTTGTCGTTCCGATGGTATCGTTGCCGATTTTCATGAAGCTGGGTTTGTATCGCGCGGTGATCCGCTACATAGATTACAAGATCGTGTATGTCGTGCTGATCGGCGTCTCGCTGTCGACCGTGATCCTGATCGCGCTGGCGGCATCGGTGTCGCACATGGCCGGCTTGTCGCGCGCGGTATTTGGCATTTATTGGGTGTGCGCGATCTTGTATGTGGCGGGCAGCCGGTTTCTGGCGCGCGGCTATTTTTTGCGCAGCAGCGGCGCTGCAGGCGGGGTGCGGGTGGCCATTTATGGTGCCGGGGCCTCGGGCAACCAGCTCGCTTATGCGCTCAGCAATGAAGATGCCTACTGTCCGGTGCTGTTCATCGATGACAAGAAAGAATTGCAGGGCGCGACGATCGCCGGCATCAAAGTGCATGCGCCCGAGGACTTGCCGGCCCTGATTACTGACAAGGCCATCGCCAAGATATTACTGGCGATGCCAGCCTTGTCGAAGGCCCGGCAGCGCGACATTCTGGGCAAGTTGGAGCCTTTGAAGATCCAGACGCTGGTGACGCCTCCACTGAAGAGTTTGATCAGCGGCGTGGCGCGGGTGCAGGATGTGCGCGAAGTCGAGATCGAGGACTTGCTGGGGCGCGACAGTGCGGAACCCGATCAGAACTTGATGGCGCTGTGCATCGCTGGCAAGTCGGTCATGGTGACCGGCGCGGGCGGCTCGATCGGGGCGGAACTGTGCCGCCAGATCCTGCGCCAGAAGCCATCCAGGCTGATCTTGCTGGAAATGTCCGAGTTCGCGCTGTATTCGATCGAGCAGGAATTGCAGAGTTTGCGCAAATCGTTGCATCTCGATGTCGAGCTGATGCCATTTCTCGGATCGGTGCTGGAATCGGGGAAGTGCGAGCAGATCTTGCGCACCTTCGATGTCGAAACCATCTATCATGCGGCCGCTTACAAGCATGTGCCGCTGGTGGAGCACAATCCGATCGAAGGCATACGCAACAATGCGCTGGGCACCTTGAGTCTGGCGCGGGCGGCGATGGCGGCCGAAGTCAAGTGTTTCGTGCTGATTTCGACCGACAAGGCGGTGCGCCCGACCAATGTGATGGGTTCTACCAAGCGACTGTCGGAACTGATCTTGCAGGCATTTTCCCGCAAGCAAACCATGACGCGGTTTTGTATCGTGCGTTTTGGCAATGTGCTGGGCTCTTCCGGTTCGGTGATTCCGCTGTTTCGCAAGCAGATCATGGCCGGTGGCCCGATCACGATCACGCACCCCGAGATCACGCGCTATTTCATGACCATCACCGAGGCGGCGCAACTGGTATTGCAGGCGGGCGCGATGGGTGAGGGTGGCGACG
>JBLHNV010000188.1:0-6028 GCA_047623125.1 Janthinobacterium sp.
GGCCTGCCCTTGCATGTAGACTTTCTTTACCCGACCGCGATCGATGAAGTCGTTGACATAGCTGCCGCCCCACGCGGTGCTCAGTACCCGGTTCACTTCAGACAGCGACAAGCCCAGCGCAAGCGCCTTTTGCTGATCGATAGTGATATGGTATTGCGGCGTATCTTCCTGACCATTGGGTCGCACGCCGACCAGTGTCGGATTTTTCGCCGCCATGCCGAGGAACTGATTGCGCGCCGCCATCAAGGCATCATGTCCGACGCCACCGGTATCTTGCAGCTGCAAGTCGAAGCCGTTGGCATTACCCAGTTCCAGCACCGCCGGTGGCGCGAAAGCGAACACCATCGCATCCTTGATCTTGGAAAAGGCCCCCATCGCGCGGGCAACTACAGCGGGCGCGGCCATGTCTTCACCCGGACGCAAGCTCCAATCCTTCAATCGGACGAAGGCCATGCCGGCATTCTGGCCATTGCCACCGAAGCTGAAGCCGGCCACCGAAAAGACCGAGGCCACGGTTTCTTTCTGTTCGACCAGAAATTGATGCTCAACTTGCTTGATCACGTCCAGCGTGCGCTCCTGGGTCGCGCCCTGCGGCAGCAAGACTTGCGAAAACAAGATGCCCTGATCTTCCGCCGGCAGGAACGAGGTCGGCAAACGGATGAAGGTAAATACCAGCACTGCCAGCAGCAACACATACATCAGCATCGAGCGCCCGCCACGGTTGAGCATTGCGCCAACCCAGCCTTCATACTTGGTGGTGCTGCGCGCAAAAGTGCGGTTGAACCAGCCAAAGAAACCCGTGTCGATGGCCTTGTGATTTTTGTCCAAAGGCTTCAGGAACGTGGCGCACAAGGCGGGCGTAAATACCAGCGCCACGATCACCGACAGCACCATCGCAGACACGATCGTGACCGAGAACTGACGGTAAATGACGCCGGTCGCGCCGCCGAAGAACGCCATCGGCACGAACACGGCCGACAGCACCAGCGCGATGCCGACCAGCGCGCCGGTGATCTGGGTCATCGACTTGCGCGTTGCCTCCAGAGGCGACAAGCCCTCTTCGGTCATGACGCGCTCGACGTTTTCCACTACCACGATCGCATCGTCGACCAGCAGGCCGATCGCCAGCACCATCGCGAACATGGTCAGGGTATTGATCGAATAGCCGAGCGCGTTGAGGATCGCAAAAGTACCCAACAACACGACCGGCACCGCCAGCGTCGGAATCAGCGTGGCGCGGAAATTTTGCAGGAACAGGTACATGACCAGAAATACCAGTACGATCGCCTCTAACAGCGTTTCAACCACACTTTCGATCGACAACTTGACGAACGGCGTGGTGTCAAACGCTACCGAGGCCTTCATGCCGACCGGGAATTGCTTGCCCAGTTCGGCCACTTTTTTGGTGATTGCGGCAGCCGTATCGAGCGCGTTGGCGCCGGTGGCCAGCTTGATCGCCACCCCGGTCGCCGGCTTGCCGTTGAAGCGCGCCACGACGTTATAGCTCTCGCTGCCCAGTTCCGTGCGCGCCACATCCTTCAGACGCACCGAGCCGCCATCAGCCGCCGTCTTCAGCAAGATGGCGTCGAATTGCTCGGTCGTTTGCAGCCGGCTTTGGGCCGACACGGTGGCATTCAATTGCTGCCCGTCAACAGCCGGAGCGCCGCCCAGTTCGCCGGCCGACACTTCCGTGTTCTGAGCCTGGATCGCGGACGTCACATCGGCTGGCGTGAGCTGATAGCTTTGCAGCTTGGCCGGATCGAGCCAGATGCGCATCGCGTATTGCGAGCCGAACAGCGTGACATCGCCCACGCCATCGACCCGGCTGAGCGGGTCGATGACGTTGGCGGCGACATAATCACCCAGATCGGCCTGATTCAGGCTGCCGTCTTCGGCGGTGAAAGCGAGCACCGTCAGGAAATTCTTGGTCGCTTTCGACACTACCAGGCCTTGCTTCGTCACTTCAGCAGGCAATAACGGGATCGCCAGTTGCAGCTTGTTTTGCACCTGCACCTGCGCAATATCGGCGTTGGTGCCGCCGGCAAACGTGATCGTGATCTTGACGCTGCCAGTCGAGTCGCTGCTCGACGATATGTAGCGCAAGCCGTCAATGCCTTTCATCTTTTGTTCGATAACCTGCGTCACCGCGTCCTCGACCGTCTTGGCCGATGCGCCAGGATAGGTGCCGACGATCGACACCGACGGCGGCGCGATGGCCGGATACTGCGAAATCGGCAAGGCAAAGATGGAAATGATACCGGCCAGCATGATGACGATCGCGATCACCCAGGCGAAGATCGGGCGATCAATAAAAAAACGTGCCATGAAGATTCTCCTGAATTATTGAGCTGTCTTGCCGACGGTCGGCGCGGCGTCTGTCTTGGCGGCAGAAGCAGCAGGAGCGGCTACGGTCGCGGCGGCGCCAAGCTTCACTTTTTGCAAGCCCTCGACGATCACGCGATCACCCGGCTCCAGACCGGAGGTCACCAGCCACTGGTTGCCGATGGCGCCGCCGGTCGTCAGGATGCGCTTTTCGACTTTGCCTTCCTGGTTCAGCAGCAGCGCGGTGGCCTGGCCTTGCGCATTGCGCGTCACGCCTTGCTGCGGCACCACGATCGCGGTTTCATTCAAACCGCTGGCAAGCACGGCGCGCACATACATGCCGGGCAACAGATAGCCTTGCGGATTTGGAAACAATGCGCGCAACGTCACGTTACCGGTACCGGGATCGACGCTGGCGCCGGAAAATTGCAGCTTGCCCGGTTGCGCATAGGTGCTGCCGTCGGCCAGCAGCAAACTGACCTGGGCTGCGCCAGCCTCGACTTTTTTCAGTTTGCCGCTTGCCAGATCGCGTTTCAGTTGCAGGAAGTCGGTGCTCGACTGCGTGACGTCAACGTAGATCGGATCGAGCTGTTGCACGGTCGTCAACGCCATCGACTGGCCGGCCATCACCAGCGCACCCGATGTCACGTTGGAACGGCTGGTGCTGCCGCTGATTGGCGCATACACATTGGTGTATTTCACATCGATGGCAGCGACCTCCAGCGCTGCCTGCGCCGACTGCACATCAGCCTTGGCTTGTTCATGCGCGGCGATGACGTCATCGTATTCCTGACGGCTGACGCCTTCGATGGCGACCAGGGTCTTGAAACGGGCCAGTTTGGGCGTGATGGCCAGCAAATTGGCCTGCGCCTTTGCCAGCGCGGCCTTGGCCGAATTTTGCGCCGCCAGATAACGGGCCGGATCAATTTTGTATAGCGAGGTACCGGCCTTCACGTCAGCACCCTCGACGAACAGGCGCTTCTCGATCAAGCCACTCACTTGCGGGCGCACTTCGGCCACCAGGTAGGCGGAAGTACGGCCGGGCAATTCGGTGCTGAGGGTCAATGGCGCGCTCACCACCGTGTACACGACAACTTGCGGGTCTTGCTTAGGCGGCGCTGCAGGCTTCGATTTGCTGCACCCTGCAATCAGGGCGGCACTACAAACGAGGGCAAGCGTCCCGGCCGATTTGATCGGGAACAGGAAGGAATTTTTTTCCATCATGGGCTTTCGGTGAGGGTAAGCGGAGGCAGTAAATGGGAATAAGCGTACTTGATGGCAATAGAATGAACGGTCATTCTAAGTAAGTCAAGCCATTTTCAATTGCCGCTCTGGCGCTGCGCGTGTGACATTGCGTGTTTTTAGCAGCACTGCAGCAGCACCGCAGCAGTACCCGCATGCAGGATGCGGGATGTTGCGGCGGCGCAAAATTGCGGGGACCGGAATCAGCAATGCAGCGCAGAGCGGAAAAAATTCGACCATTCAAGTTTGACTGAGTTGGCGTTGGCGTTGGCGTTGGCGTTGGCGTTGGCGTCATTTTTGAAGCACGCCAGTTTCAGGAAGGGAAAACAGGGCCAGCGCCCGATTTTCCGGCAACCCAACCACGGCACAAGGCTGCGCTCTGGCGCCAATTGCCAAGTCGATTCAGACGATATCAAGCAGTTTTATCAGGAAGAAACTAGTCGTCGCCAACACCAGCAAGGACAAAATGACGACCGCGGCGACCCGGCCGCCGGCGCGCATCACCGAGCGTGCATCGACCCCGAGCCCAAGTGCGGCCATCGACATGATGGTCAGAAAATTTGCGCTCGCGTGCGTCGGCGCCAGCACCGCTTCGGGAATGGCACGGCACGAACGTAACGTCAGCAGCAACAAAAAACCGACGACGAACCATGGCACCATCTGGAACAGCGACGGTCGGCGCCCGCCTTGACGAGCACCGAGCACCGACAGCACCAGAACGACCGGACCGAGCATGAGCACACGCGCCAGCTTCACCATGGTGCCAATATGCACGCTGCCGAGCGAGACCGACCCCGTCGCCGCCAGCACTTGCGGCACCGCGTAGACGGTCAGCCCGGCAAATACACCGAACTGGGCAGGCGAAAACGATAACAGCGACACCAGTTCGGGCAGCACCAGCACCACAATCAAGCCAAGCACTGCGGTGAAGGCAATCGCTGCGGCGACATCCTTGCCGTCGGCATCGATCACGGGTGCGACCGCGGCAATGGCGGAGTTGCCACAGATCGAATTGCCACAGGCGATCAGGATTGCCAACTTGCGCGGCAGGCCGAAGGCGCATCCAATGCCAAAACTCAATACCATCGCAATGGTGACGACTGCGGCGATGCCACTTAGCAAGCCGATGCCGTGCCCGAGCAACGCGCTGGCGCTGACCGATGCGCCCAGCAGCACCACGGCAATCTCCAGCAACTGTTTCGCGCCGACCAAAATACCGGGTTCAAAGCGCGCATCAAGGCGATACAACGTCCGTATGGCGGTTCCGATCAGAATGGCCAGCACCAGATTATCAAGCCAGGCGCGCCCCAGAACTGCGCGCTCCACGCTTTCCAACGCGTAGGCAGTGCCGGTAACCAGAGCGCAGAGCGCCAAACCTGGCAAGGCGGCCTGTACGACATTCATTGCCCGCTGCATCATTTGGCGCCCTGATTTCTCGAAGTCAATAAAACGATTATCAAGTCGACAAATTGTTCTGTCCATCTTACAATAAAAGATAATTCATTCACCAAAATCGAACGTTAATCGAACGAATCGAGCCATTAAATGACATTGGAGCAATTGCGGATTTTTGTGGAAGTGGCCGAGCGACAGCATCTGACCCAGGCTGCTGCGGTGTTGGCACTGACGCCGTCAGCGGTGAGCGCCTCCATCAAGGTGCTGGAGGGGCGCTACGGCACGCCCCTGTTCAACCGGGTTGGACGGCGCATCGAGACCAGCGAGGCAGGCCGTATTTTCCTTGTCGAAGCACGGCGGACCTTAGCCAGCGCCCGCGCCGCCGAATTAACGCTCGCCGAATTGGGCGCGATGAAGCGGGGCACGCTGACCATACAGGCGAGCCAGACCATCGCGAGCTATTGGCTGCCCCAGTTTCTGGTGCAATTTCGCCAGGCCTATCCGTTAATTTCGCTCAACGTCACGGTCGACAATACCTACAACGTGGCGCAAGCGGTCGTGCAAGGCATCGCTGATCTGGGTTTTGTGGAAGGCGCCATCGACGAACCGACATTATCGGTCGAAGCCGTGGCGCAAGACCGGATGGTGGCCGTCGTCGCACCAGGCCATCCTTGGGCGGCGGGCATGGCGCTGGACTCGGCGCATCTGCTTGCCGCTCAGTGGATACTGCGCGAGGAAGGGTCCGGAACCCGTTCCGGGTTCGAATCTGCGCTGGCGGCATACGGCATATCGATCAGTTCGCTACAAATCGCTCTCTCGCTGCCGTCCAATGAAGCCGTGCGTTCCGCCGTCATGGCAGGACCGTTCGCTACCGTCATGTCGGAACTGGTCGTCGCTTCGCACTTGCAGGCAGGCTTGCTTGCCAAGGCCAATTTCCAACTGACGGCGCGCGCCTTTCAGATGCTGCGGCACAAAGAGCGCTACAAGAGCAAGGCGTCGATAGCACTTGAACAACTGATCCGGGCAGCGCGGGCATGATCCTGAACACAACGGATCCGGGCAGCGCGGT
>JBLHNV010000189.1:0-5988 GCA_047623125.1 Janthinobacterium sp.
GTGAGAAAGCGATTGGCAATGCATCGTCGATGCGTTGCCACGATACTTTTTTGGTCGGCCCAAAGAAGCTAACCTTACACCATCGCATCAAATTCGGTCGTTACCGATCCAATCAGGTCACAGTTCGCCGTAAGAATGCAAGCCGGACAAGAACATGTTCACGCCCAGGAAGGCGAAGGTCGTCACGGCCAGGCCGATCAGTGCCCACCAGGCTGCCACGCGCCCGCGCAGACCCGTCATCAGGCGCATGTGCAGCCAGGCAGCATAGTTGAGCCAGACGATCAGGGCCCAGGTTTCCTTCGGATCCCACGACCAGTAACCACCCCACGCTTCGGCCGCCCACAGCGCGCCCAGGATCGTGGCGATCGTGAAAAAGGCAAAGCCAACCGAAATCGACTTGTACATCAGGTCATCGAGCACTTCCAGCGAGGGCAAACGGTCGACCAGGTAGCCGGACGACTTCAGCAGATAGCTTGAGGCGACCATCGCCGCCAGTGCGAAAGTGCCGTAGCCGATGAAGTTGGCCGGCACGTGAATCTTCATCCACCAGCTTTGCAGCGCTGGCACCAGCGGCAAGATTTCGGCGGCGTCGCGCGTGACCGTGTACCACAGCAAGAAGCCGACCGCAGCCGAGATGATCACCATCACGAAAGCCCCCAGTTGGCGGGTCGCGTAGTGCTGCTCGTAGTACAGGTAAAACATCGCGGTGATCAGCGAAAACAGAATGAACACTTCATACAGGTTCGAAATCGGGATGTGGCCGATATCAACGCCGATCAGATACGACTCATACCAGCGCACCATCATGCCGGTCCAGCCCATGACGACGGCAGCCCAGCACAGCAGCGAGCCGATCGAGGAGGCCGATTCCGAGCGCGAAATCAGGCTGACCACATAAAACAGCGTGGACAGAAAGAACAGCACGCCCATCCACAAAATTGCCGACTGGCTGGAGAGCAAGTATTTCAGAAAAAATTTCTGATTCGCCATGTCGAGGCTGGTGCCGTACAGCGAAATGGCATACAGCGACAGCAAGGTGATCAATGGCATCAGCCAGCGCACCGGTTTCCAGTGCCAGCCCAGCCATGCAAAAGTTGGCGCGGCCAGCACCAGAATCACCTCTTCATAGATATCCATGTGCGCGCCGTAGCGGTTCAGTGCAAACAGCGAACCGGCCAGCAACATGGCGCCATACAGCCAGTCGATGACTGTCAGGCTCTTGAAGAAGCCTGGCCGCTGGGTATAAATCTGCCTCTGTGTTAATTCCATTTTTCTCTCCTAAACCCTACTGACGCCGACCGGACTCGTGCACAGACTACGCCGATTGCGGCAACTTTGCTTTCAAATCAATAAATTCTTTCTCGAAGTCGAGCGTCTTGCGCTGCGTGCTCATGGCCATCAGCGCTTCGCTGCCCAGCTTGTCATCACGATCCTTGACCCAGACCCAGACCCGGCGCTCGCGAATATAAAACATCGAAAATACACCGATCACCAGGAAAGCGCAGCCCAGATAAACCACGTTCTTGCCCGGTGAGCGCGTCACTTGCAATACCGAAGCTTTGATTTCGGTGAAGTCATCGAGTTGCAAATAGACTGGCGCGGCGTAAAAGAACGCATCCGACAAGGCATTGGTAGACAGTTGCAGGAAACGGGCATTGGCTTCATTGGACTCCTTCGGCTCGAGGCCATCGCGCTCGCGCGCCACCTGCCACAAATCCCACAGCGTGCCATTCAATATCTTCATGAAGATATCGGCGGCCTTGTCCTGTTCGGCGGCCGGGATTTTTTCCAGGAAGCGCGAAATGGCAAGGAAACCGGCTTCCTTGCCATTGCCGGCAAAGATATCGATGGCCTTGCTGGCCGATTCTTGCAATTGGCTGCGCAGCGTTTGCGCGCCGCCTGCCTGCGGCATCGCACGCTGCGCGTAACGCTGTGCCGCGCTTGCGCGCAGCGCCGGATCCTGCAGCGCCGCCCGTAACCGCATCCACGCGTCGACCGTGTACGCATCGTCGGCCGGAATGCGCAGATAGCTGAACGCGTCGGCCGGCGACAGTCGCATGCCGGCCAAAAATACCGTATCGCCGTCAACCGTCACCGGCTGCATGTAGTTTTGATACTCACGCGCCTGGCCGGTCTTGTCGCGCAACTTGTACTGAACGCTCGGGCCGACGTTTTTCAAATCCTTGTTGTTGGCATTTTTTGCCGCAGAGCCGAGTCGCTTGTCGAGTCCGGCAGCGAAGCGCTCGTCCAGGCTGGCGCCCTTGGTCACTGCACGCAGATCCTTTCCAGCGCCCAGGTTCTCAACGTTGAACGGACGAAATCCGGTCCACTCAACCGTATACGACTCGTCGGCGGCGCGCACCAGCGGCGTCGAACTGCCGACGTTGCCGGCGATCTTGAACTGCTCGACTTGCATGCCCGTCATCGGAAATCCGGTCAGCTTGAGCTTGCTGCCGCCATCTTCGAAACTCGATTGATACAAGGCGATGCCGTTGTAGATCAGCGGGTGATTGACTCTGATCGTGGCATCGAATTGCCCGCCCGTCGCATGGTCCCGGATCATCACTTCGCTGGCAAACAGCTTGGGCATGCCGGTCGAATAAAAGTCGATGATGAACTTGTTGAGCGTGATCGTGAAGGGCAAATCCTGGATCAGCACGCCATCCGCTTGCGGGATGATCGCGGTGGAACTGCTGGAGCCTTCCGGAATCATGGTGTTACCGCGAAACGTCGGGTTGCCCAGGCTCAAACGGTGCTTTTCCGGGATTTCGGCGATCACGCCATTGCCGAGAAACGGGGTCTTGCCCATGAACCATTGCTGGGCCCGGATCGTCATGTCGGAATCGAACAAGCCGCCGATGCAAATGATCACGATCGCGCTATGAGCGAAGATGTAACCAAACTTGTTGGCCGCGCCCTGCTTGGCCGCGACCAGAGTCGCCTGGTCTTTTTCGACGACCTTCGATTTGTAGCCGGCATCGGCCAGCCGCGACACCGTTTGCGCAACCAATTGCGCGCGATCCAGCGGTGATTGCCATTCCGCCTTGTGGTGGAAGTTGCGCAACGATTGCTCGCGCACGTTTTCGCGCCAGCTACGCATGTCCTTGAGCATCTTGGGCGCATTGCGCGCGATGCACAGCGAGGTCGACGCCACCAGAAAAGCCATGATCAGCAAGAACCACCATGCCGAATACACCGCGTACAAGCTAAACTTGTCGAACACATCAAACCAGAACGGCCCGAACTGATTCACATAGTTCGTCATCGGCTCGTTCTGTTTCAACACGGTACCGATCATCGATGCGATCGCAATCAGCGTCAGCAGGCTGATCGAAAAACGCATTGACGAGATCAGCTCGACGGCATCGGCCAGCGCACGGCGCTGGGTTTTCAACTCAATTCCATTAGTGCTGGGGGAACTCATGCTCTAATAATCTCAATTAATCTCAATTTTGGTGGCAAGACAGCGTCGCACGAAGATGCCATCGGCATGCCCTCGCAGCGCGGCGATCGTGCCGGCGGATAGCACCGCGGTGACGACGCATCGCGACGCCGGTGCATACTATATCAGTTTCGTGCATCACTTCCGGAGCAGCAACGTTACAGGCAATCGCGCCCGAATCGCCGCGTCGCCAGAGTATTATTCGGACAACAAAAAAGGCAGTCCGCTTGCGCCGCTGCCTTTTTCCAAATGTACAGCGTCATGCAACAGCTACGCAATCGCCCCGACCTGCCGCAGCGAGATCCGGACGCGCGAGCGGGCAAATTACTTCAAGCCTGCGATGTAATCTGCAACCGCCTTGATGTCATCATCGGACATGCGCTTGGCGATCGTCGTCATCGCCGCATTGTTGCTGCGGGCACCGGAACGAAACATCGTTAATTGAGAAGCCGTATAGTCCTGATGCTGGCCGGCAAGGCGCGGGTACTGGGTAGGCAAGCCGGCACCAGCCGCGCCATGGCAACTGGCGCAGGCAGGAATGTTCTTTTCGACGTTACCGGCGCGGTAGATTTTCTTGCCGATTTCGATCGTCTCCTTGTTCTTCGCTGCGCCCGGCTTGGGAGTCTGTACGCTCAGATGGGCGGCAATGTTTTTCTTTTCATCATCGGTCAGCATCTTCGAGTACAGCGTCATGATCGCCTGGTTGCGGTCCGGTCCCGTAAAATTGACCAGTTGCTTGTAAAGATAGGCTTCATGCTGGCCAGCCAGCTTCGGATTGACCGAAATCGTCGAATTGCCTGCAGCACCGTGGCACGACACGCAAGCGGGCAAGCCGCGCGCAGCATCGCCGTCCACGTACAGGGCCGCGCCGTTGGCCGGATCGGCCTTGACCACGGCAGCTTCGCCATGGGCCGGTTTCGTTTCGACTGCCGACGCAACGGCCGACACGGCCAGCAATGCGACGAACAAAGATTTTACAAACGGTGAAAACGCACGATTCATTCCAACACCCTGGGACTAGTAGATAATTAGTGGCAACAATTGTCGACTCCAGGCGCCCATCGCAGCAGCGTCACAATGGAGGTCAACAATTCGTAACCCCTTATTGTACAATAGCTTACTCGCGTCTTCGCTTCCTTCGCTCCCTTTTGTTGCTTTTTCTACCCATCCCATGTCCAAACTCTGGCAAGCCCGCTTCTTCACAACCGTCAACCAATTGCGCGACCTGCCCGACACCAAGGTGCCGGAAATTGCGTTCGCCGGCCGCTCCAACGCAGGTAAATCGACCGCGATCAACATCCTGTGCAACCAGAAAGGCTTGGCATTCGCGTCCAAGACGCCCGGTCGCACCCAGCACATCAACTACTTTTCGGTGGGCGGGGCTCAGGTCAACCAGCACCGCAAGGATGAAACCGTGCTCGACGAGATCGAAGCGCTGCTGGTCGACTTGCCCGGCTATGGCTATGCGCAGGTATCGGGTTCGGCCAAGCTGCACTGGCAACGCTTGCTGGGCGACTACGTGCAACGCCGCGAGCAACTGGCCGCGCTGATCCTGATCATGGATTCGCGCCGCCCATTTACCGAACTCGACGTACAGATGCTGGAATGGTTCGCGCCTACCGGTAAGCCGATCCATTGCATACTGACCAAATCCGACAAGCTCAACCGGAACGATTCGACCAATGCGCTGCGCCAGGCCAAAGCCCGACTCGACAGCTATGTTGACGAAGACGGTGTCGGCTTCCCGTTCACGGTGCAATTGTTTTCGGCGCTGAAGCGGGTCGGCATCGATGAAGCCAATGACAAAGTCATGGCACTGGCCGGCATCACCGAAGACGCCGCCGCGCCCG
The DNA here is from genome assembly GCA_047623125.1 of Janthinobacterium sp. GTDB lineage: Bacteria > Pseudomonadota > Gammaproteobacteria > Burkholderiales > Burkholderiaceae_D > Janthinobacterium. Next base: position 5,293 of record JBLHNV010000189.1, read on the forward strand.
TCACTGCCGCTGAATTGATCACGCTGAGCGACCTCGACGACAACGACGCAACCGGCGACAAAGAACAACACTAAGCACCAGCACCAAGCACCAAACCAGGCACAAGGCTGATCACTCAATCATTTAGGGTACTCACGATGCACAATGCAAGCTTGCAAGCGCAATTTCCTGCGATCCGGATGCGCCGCATGCGGCGCGACCCTTTTTCGCGCGCACTGATGCGCGAAAACGTGATCACCGCATCCGACCTGATCTATCCCGTTTTCATCCTCGATGGCCAGCAGCGCAGCGAAGCGGTGCTGTCGATGCCAGGCGTGGAGCGGGTGTCCGTCGATCTGTTGCTGGAGGTGGCCGCAGATTGCGTCGCGCTGGGCATTCCGGTACTGGCGCTGTTCCCGGTCGTCGACGCCTCCCTGAAGACGCCGGACGGCATCGAGGCGATCAATCCGGACGGCCTGGTGCCGCGTGCGGTGCGGGCGCTGAAACAGCGCTTTCCGCAACTGGGCATCCTGACCGACGTCGCGCTCGATCCTTACACCAGCCACGGCCAGGATGGTTTGCTGGACGCTGACGGCTACGTGCTCAACGATGAAACCTGCGCCATGCTGGTGCGTCAGGCACTGGTCCAGGCTCAGGCCGGGGTCGATATCCTGGCGCCATCAGACATGATGGATGGCCGCATAGGCGCGATTCGCG
>JBLHNV010000190.1:0-5987 GCA_047623125.1 Janthinobacterium sp.
ACAGCACGCAGTCGCGGCCAGGGCCGTCCATGCGCGGCGGTTTACGCAACTGATGCTGCGCTGGATGGCCTGGGTCGTGTGCCGCCGCTGGCGCGATACGCTATCGAGACGCGCGCGCGCACGGTTGATGGCGCCGATATCTGGCCTGGCCAATGCAATGCTGCGACAACAGCAACGGCTGCTGCACCGGCGCGGCAAGGCATGGAGCAACAAATCGGCTGCCATGGCATCGACTGCGGCGGCGCGCCACCGGGTTCGTATCGCGGCCAAGAAAATGCGCTATGCGTGCGAGTTTTTCCAGATGATGTATGCCAATGGGGCTATCGCGCCACAATTGGCGCAGTATGTGGCTGCGCTGTCGCGCTTGCAAGATCAGCTCGGCGCACTCAACGATGCCGCCATTGCCGGGCGATTGCTGGATCAGTTGCAGCATGAACAGCATGAGCTCGCCACTTGCGCCGGCTTCCTGCGCGGCTACCTGGCCGCAACGATAGTCCAAGATAGCGCCAAAAGCGCTCGGCTATGGCAGAAACTGACGCCGCTGGCACTGAAAGTGTGACCTTGCGCTGATCGGCGCTGGACGCGCAACCGCTGGCCAGCGCCAGCATCTATATTTGCCTGCAAGCAACGGGAGCGGGCCGGTATACACTACAATCGCGGGTCGCTATCGAAGCATGTCAGGAAAATTGCAATGGAGGCTGCCGGTTTGACGTATGGCTCGGATCCGTCCGGCCTGGTCTGGGGATTTTTGTTTGGTCGCAGCGCGCACGCGTTGACGCTCAATTCTGCTGCTGCGCTCGAATGGATGGCGGGCCGCGAGCAGCTTGACGCCAATGAAAAACAGGACGTGCAAGCAGGCGGCCAGGAATTCATCTGGCTCCATTTCAACCTGTCCAATACCGCCAGCGAAAAATGGCTGAAAAGCCATGCCAGCCTGCCTGACGAATTTTATGAAACGCTGCACCAGGGTTCGCGCTCGACGCGCATCGAACTTGCCGAGAACACATTGATCGCGGTCGTCAATGATGTGCTGCGCAACTTTTCATTCGAAGCGTCCGATATTGCTACGCTGTGGGTCAATGTCGCGCAAAACGTCGTCATCAGCGCGCGCCGCACGCCGCTGCAATCGATCGAGCGTTTGCGCCAGGCAGTCAAGCACGGCGAACCGATACGCTCGTCGGTAGAATTGCTGATTCATCTGCTGCGCGACCAGGCCGATGTGCTGGTCAACATCGTGCGCGACGCGGTCGCGCGCGTGGATCAGGTCGAGGACAAACTATTGGCCGGGCGCTTGCGCAACAAGCGCGAAGATCTGGGAACGATGCGGCGCGTACTGGTGCGCTTGCAGCGCCTGATGGCGCCCGAGCCGGCCGCGCTGTTCCGGCTGCTGCAGCGCCCGCCAAGCTGGGTCGCCGATCTGGACCGGAAGGAATTACGCCAGTCGACCGAGGAATTCTCGGTCGTGCTGAGCGACATGTCGTCGCTGCAGGAACGCATCAAGCTGTTGCAAGAAGAGCTGGCCGCGCGCGTCAATGAAGAAAACGGCCGCAGCCTGTTCGTGCTGACCATCGTCACCGTGCTGGCATTGCCGATCAATATCATCGCCGGTTTGCTCGGCATGAACGTGGGCGGCATTCCGCTGGCGCAAGACCCGCTTGGATTCTGGATCATCGTCGCCATCGTCGCCACTTTTACCATCGTCGCCGGCTGGTTCGTCGTGCGGATTCAGAAAAACATCTGACGCCCTGCACTGCATGCCATGCTCCCTGGCGCCTTACTCGTGCTCGCGCAGCTTGTTGAATGCGTCATCGATACGCTCCACACCGATGACCGTCATGCCTTCGATCGGCTGCTTCGGCAGATTTGATTTCGGAATCAGGGCGATCGAAAAACCCAGCTTGGCCGCTTCGCGCAAGCGTTCCTGGCCGCGCGGTGCGGGCCGGATCTCGCCCGCCAGGCCTACTTCACCAAACACCACCAATCCGCGCGGCAGCGCCTTGCTGCGCATCGATGAATTAATCGCCAGCAAGACGGCCAGGTCGGCCGCCGGCTCGGTAATCTTGACGCCGCCGACGGCATTGATGAACACATCCTGATCGAAGGCGGCGACACCGGCATGGCGGTGCAACACGGCCAGCAGCATCGCCAGCCGGTTCTGTTCCAGCCCGACCGACAAGCGACGCGCATTGGGCAAATGGCTGGCATCGACCAGCGCCTGGATTTCGACCAATAGCGGGCGCGTGCCTTCTTGCGTGACCATCACGCAAGAACCCGGCACTTGCTGGTCGTGCTGCGACAAAAACAGCGCCGACGGGTTGGACACGCCCTTCAAGCCTTTTTCAGTCATCGCGAACACGCCCAGCTCATTGACGGCGCCGAAACGATTCTTGATCGCACGCACCAGCCGGAAGCTGGAATGGGTATCACCTTCAAAATACAGCACTGTATCGACGATGTGTTCGAGTACGCGCGGCCCGGCCAGCGCGCCTTCCTTGGTCACATGGCCGACCAGGATGATCGTGACGCCGGTCTGCTTGGCAACGCGGGTCAGTTGCGCCGCGCACTCGCGCACCTGCGACACCGAACCGGGCGCCGCACTGAGCGCGTCCGAATACACGGTCTGAATCGAATCGATGACGACCACTTGCGGCTTCAGGTCCGCCAGCGTGCCGAGAATTTTCTCCAGCTGGATCTCCGCTTGCAGCTTCAGGTCACACGCCGGGATCAGCAAGCGCTTGGCGCGCAGCGCGATCTGGGCGCCCGATTCTTCGCCACTGACGTACAGCACGCTTTTGGTGTCGGCCATGTTGGCCAGCGCCTGCAGCAGCAGCGTCGACTTGCCGATGCCAGGGTCGCCGCCGATCAGCACCACGCCGCCGGCGACCAGGCCGCCGCCCAGCACCCGATCGAATTCCTCGATGCCGGTGGCAAAACGGGGCACGTCAATCGCATCGATGTCGAACAGCGACAGCACCGGCGCCGTTTGCGCCAGCGCCAGATGCGGTCCGTTTGAATAACGATTAGCGCCAGCACTCTCGACGATCGTCTCGATCAAGGTATTCCATTGCTGGCAAGCGCCGCACTGCCCGGTCCATTTATTGCTGATGGCGCCGCAGTCGGAACAGGTGTAACTGGTTTTTGCTTTTGCCATCGGGACCGCGCCTCCATTCGAGAAAAGTAATCAGTGCAACGCAACCGGCCAAGTCTCACCTTGGTGCCGGCCGTGACGCTCGTCGTTATGCTTGCAGTTACGCCGCTTCGGTCACCCGCACGCGCGGCGCCAGCGCGCACATCAGCTCATAGCCGATGGTGCCGGCCGCCTGCGCAACGTCGTCGATCGGCAAGCCACGGCCCCACAGCGTGACGGCGCTGCCGACATGGGCGCCAGGCACCGGATTCAGATCGACCATCATCATGTCCATCGATACGCGCCCGATCAAGCGGGTCCGGATGCCATCAACCAGCACCGGCGTGCCTTGCGGCGCATGGCGCGGATAACCGTCCGCATAGCCGCAGGCAATCACGCCAATTTCCATGCTCGATTCGGCGCGAAAGCTACTGCCATAGCCGACGCCAGCGCCAGCTTGAATGCTTTGCCTGCCGATGATGGCACTGGTCAAGCTCATGCTGGGAAGCAAGCCAAAATCTTCGGCGCTGCGATCCCCGGGCGTGGCGCCGTACAGCATGATGCCCGGGCGCACCCAGTCGCTGACCAATGCGGCGCCAAGTTCGCTCTGGCGCAGCACGGCCGCCGAATTCGACAGGCTGCGCAGGCCCGGCAATCCGGCCGCGCCATGTTGAAAGCGGCTGATCTGCTGCTCGACCGGCAAATACGTCGCTTGCGGCTGATCGGCATTGGCGAAATGGGTCATCAGCGCGATCTCGCCGACCCAAGCGATTGCGCGCAGCCTGGCGTATGCTGCGCCAAATTCGCCGGGTGTGAAGCCGAGACGGTTCATCCCGGTATTCATTTTCAAATACAAGTCGATGCTGGCAGGCAAGCGCGTCGCTTCCAGCATGGCGATTTGCTCGACGCAATGCACTGTGCCATTGAAGCCGTGGGCGGCCATCGTGACCAGATCTTGCTGATCGAAAAAACCTTCCAGCAGCAAGATCGGTTTGCGCCATCCCATCTCGCGCAGGCGAACCGCGTGCTCGAACTCGACCAGCGCAAGGCCGTCGGCGGCAGCGAATCCCTGCACCGCACTTGCCAGTGTGTGGCCGTAGGCATTGGCCTTGACCACGGCCCACAGTTTCGATTGCGGCGCGCAGATCCGCGCTCGCGCAAGGTTATGCCGCATCGCGTCAAGATGGATGGTTGCAACGATCGGCCGGGTCATGAGATTGTGATTGCGAGAGGAATCGAAAGCGTATTTTACCGGACTCGGCGCAGGATGCTGAAATCTTGGGAGTGGCGCATATTCATGGTATAAAGCAATCCACTTATGATTTCAAACACTCCAGAATGAACCGCGGCTTCTACACCATCATGGCAGCGCAGTTTTGCTCGTCATTGGCAGATAATGCGCTTTTTTTCGTCGCCGTCGACTTGCTGATCACAATGAATGCGCCGCCCTGGTTCACGCCGATGCTGAAGTTGTCGTTTGTAATCTTCTACGTGTTGCTGGCCGCTTTTGTGGGTGCTTTCGCCGATGCGCTGCCCAAGGGACGCGTGATGTTCATCGCGAACCTGATCAAGATCTTCGGTTGCAGCCTGATTTTCTTCGATATCAACCCCTTGATCGCGTATGGCGTCGTCGGTTTCGGCGCAGCCGTTTATTCGCCGGCCAAGTACGGCATCCTGACCGAATTGCTGCCGGCGGAAAGACTGGTCGCAGCCAATGGCTGGATCGAAGGCTTGACGATCAGCTCGATCATCTTTGGCACCGTAATGGGGGGCGCGATGGTCAGCGGCCCGAGTTCGCAGTTCTTGCTCGGCTTCAATTTGCCGATGATCGATACCGGCATCGACACGCCGGTCGAAGCGGCGCTGTGCGTCGTCATCGGCATCTATGTGCTGGCTGCGCTGTTCAATCTGCGCATCGGCCGCACCAGTTGCATTTATCCGACGCAAGAACATAATCCGGTCAAACTGGTGATCGACTTTGCCCATTGCTGCAAGCTGCTGTGGCAAGACAAACTGGGCCAGATTTCACTGGCAGTGACGACGCTATTTTGGGGCGCCGGCGCAACGTTGCAATTAATCGTGCTGAAATGGGCCGAGAAGTCGCTGAACATGTCCTTCGACAAAGCCACCAGCCTGGTCGGCGTCGTGGCCGTCGGCATCGCAATCGGTGCCGTCGCATCGGCGCGCTTCATTCCACTGCGCAAATCGCTGTCCGTGATTCCGCTTGGCATCGCGATGGGCGTGATCGTGATGACGATGCCGCTGATCCACGCCACCTGGATGGCTTATCCGTTGCTGGTGCTGATCGGCATACTGTCAGGTTTCTTTGTCGTGCCGATGAATGCCTTACTGCAACATCGCGGCCACGTTCTGATGAGCGCAGGGCACTCGATCGCGGTCCAGAACTTCAATGAAAACCTGTCGATCCTGGCCATGCTGACCGTGTATTCGCTGATGATTCGGTTCCACCTCGATCTGGACCTGATCATCATCTCGTTCGGGTTGTTCGTCGCCGCCACAATGTTCATGATCATGCGCATGCACGCGACCAACCAGCTCCTTCATGACTCGCTGGCGCTGATCGGCGAATCGAAGCATTGAATTCAAGCACTCAATTCAAGCACTCAATTCAAGCACCAGGCGCCCGCTTCAGCGCGGCAACGCTCAAGCGGGCAGCGTTCCCGCCTGACGCCGGCATTCAGCCTGCGCGGCCCAGTCGTCGGGCACGATAAAGCCGCGCTGCTGCTCCAGCAGCCAGTCGCCGTCGCTACGCACTTGCGCCACCAGTACCGGCGCAGGCAAGCTGGCGAAGCGCACGGCCAGCATTGCCGCCAGCTGCGCGCGACTGAACACGTCGCTG
>JBLHNV010000191.1:0-5953 GCA_047623125.1 Janthinobacterium sp.
GCGCTGATCGCCGCCGAATGCATCGGCGACGGCTACTGGTTCATCGACAAGGTCACCAAATACGTTAACGAACGCATCGTGTTCGGGCGCCCGATCGGCCAGAACCAGGGCGTCCAGTTCCCGATCGCCAAGGCTTACGTCAATTTGGAAGCGGCCAACCTGATGCGCTACAAGGCGTGCGAGCTGTTCGATGCGCACCTGCCGTGCGGCGCCGAGGCCAACATGGCCAAGATGCTTGCCGCCGACGCTTCATGGGAAGCGGCCAACGCCTGCCTGCAGTTCCACGGCGGCTTCGGCTTTGCCTGCGAATACGATATCGAGCGCAAGTTCCGCGAGACCCGTCTGTACCAGGTGGCCCCGATCTCGACCAACCTGATCTTGTCGTATGTGGCCGAGCATGTGCTCGGGCTGCCGCGCTCTTTTTGAGGAGACTGGCATGCGCCCACTCGATGGTATTACCGTAATCACTCTGGAACACGCGATCGCCGCGCCGTTCTGTACCCGCCAGCTGGCCGACCTTGGTGCGCGCGTCATCAAGGTCGAGCGTCCCGGTGTCGGCGACTTCGCCCGCGCCTACGACGAACGGGCGCGCGGGCTGGCGTCGCACTTTGTATGGACCAACCGCTCCAAGGAGAGTCTGACGCTCGACGTCAAGCACGCCGAGGCAACGCCTATTCTCGGCAAGCTGCTTGAAGGTGCCGACGTTTTGGTGCAGAATCTGGCGCCTGGCGCCGCTGCGCGGCTCGGCTTGTCGTACGAGCACTTGCGCGAAAAATTCCCGCGCCTGATCGTCTGCGACATTTCCGGCTACGGCACCGACGGGCCGTACCGTGACAAGAAGGCTTACGACCTGTTGATCCAGAGCGAAGCGGGTTTCCTGTCGATCACCGGCACGCCGGATGAACCGGCCAAGGCCGGCTGCTCGATTTCCGACATCGCCGCCGGCATGTACGCCTATTCGAATATCATGGCGGCGCTGATCCAGCGCGGCCGCACGGGGCAGGGCTGCCACATCGACGTGTCGATGCTGGAGAGTATGGTCGAGTGGATGAGCTACCCGCTGTACTACGCGATGGACGGCGCCACGCCACCGCCGCGTGCCGGGGCTGCGCACGCCACCATCTATCCGTACGGCCCGTTTGCCGCCGGCGACGGCAAAGTCGTCATGCTTGGCTTGCAAAACGAGCGCGAATGGGGGCTGTTTTGTAGCAAAGTGCTGTTGCAGCCGGAACTGGCGACCGATCCGCGCTTCGCTTCCAATTCGGCACGCACGGCAGCACGCGAGGAACTGCGTGCGATCATCACGCGGGTCTTTTCCGAGCTCACTGCAGCACAGGTGATCGAGCGGCTCGACGCAGCGCAGATCGCCAATGCGCATATGAACGACATGCACGATCTGTGGCACCACCCGCAGCTTGAAGCGCGCCAACGCTGGGTTGAAGTGGGCACGCCGGCAGGCGCCATGCCGGCGCTGTTGCCGCCCGGCGTACCCAATACCTGGACCGCGCGCATCGACCCGGTGCCGGCGCTGGGCGAACACACGGATGCGATTCTTGGCGCTATCGGCTACGGCAGCGCCGACATCGCCGCCTTGCGCACTGCGCATGCCATCTGACACCCACCAGGAACCAATCATCATGCATAACGACCATCCAAGTCAGACCCTGGCCAGCTTTGCCGCCAACTTGCAGTTCGACGATATTCCGGCCCCAGTGCTGCGGCGCGCCGAAGATCTGTTGCTCGACTGGTTCGGTTCGGCACTGGCCGGCAAGGGCGGGCGCCCGGTGCAAGCGATCGAATGGTTTGCCAGCCAGATGGGGCCACAAGACGGAGCGGCGCAGGTGCTCATCACGCGCCGCAGCACCAGTCCATTGTTCGCGGCGATGGTCAATGCCGCCTCGTCGCATTACGCGGAGCAGGACGATGTACATAATGGCTCGGTATTTCATCCCGCGGCCGTGGTGTTCCCGGCAGCGCTGGCGGTGGCCCAGGCTATCGGCGCCAGCGGGCGCGAATTCCTCACTGCCGCGGTCGCCGGCTACGAAGTCGGGATCCGCATCGGCGAATTCCTTGGACGCTCGCATTACCGCATCTTCCACACGACCGGCACCGCGGGCACGGTGGCCGCCGCCGCCGCCGCCGGACGGCTGCTGAAACTGACGCCCGAACAGATGCTGCATGCCTTCGGTTCGGCCGGCACTCAGGCCGCCGGACTGTGGGAGTTCCTGCGCGATGCGGCTGACTCCAAACAGCTGCATACGGCCAAGGCGGCCGGCGACGGCCTGATGTCAGCCTACCTGGCTGCGCAGGGATTGACGGGCGCGCGCCGCATCCTCGAAGGCCAGCAGGGCATGGCGGCTGGCATGTCGAGCGATGCAGATCCCGCCAAACTGACCGACCGGCTGGGGCAGCGCTGGGCATTGGCGGAAACTTCGTTCAAGTTCCACTCGTCGTGCCGACACACCCATCCTGCGGCCGACGCTCTGCTGCAGGTAATCGAGCGCCACGAGTTGCGTGCCGACCAGATCGCCACTGTCACCGCGCATGTGCATCAGGGCGCCATCGATGTGCTGGGGCCGGTGGTCAATCCGCAGACGGTCCATCAGGCGAAATTCTCAATGGGCACGGTGCTGGGCTTGATCGCGCAGTTCCGCAGTGCCGGCCTGAAGGAGTTCGACAGTGCTTATGACGACGCGCGCATCGTCGCCTTTTGCAGCAAGGTAACGATGGTGCTCGATGAGGAAGTCGACGCCGCCTATCCGGCGCGCTGGATAGGCAAGGTCACAGTAATCACGACAGACGCTCGCGTGCTCGAAGGACGGGTCGACGAGCCGAAAGGGGACCCGGGCAATACGCTCACGCGCGCCGAGCTGGAAAGCAAGGCATTGCGGCTGGCCGAATTCGGCGCCGGCGCCAGCACGGCGGAAATGCACGCCGTTTTTGAGCGCATCTGGCACATTGCGCAGGCGCCGCAGGTCGGTACCTTCTTCACTGACGCGCAACTGGCATGAGCGCGGCACTCGCCCGTTCCTTCCTGTTCGTTCCGGGCAATCGGCCCGAGCGTTTCACCAAGGCTTGCGCAGCCGGCGCCGATGCCGTCATCGTCGACCTGGAAGACGCCGTGCCGCCTGCGGACAAGCTGGCCGCGCGCGCCGCGCTGGTACACTGGCTATCGCCTGCCCATCGGGTTCTGGTACGCATCAACAGTGCCGACAGCGAATGGTTTCGCGGCGACCTGGCCTTGTGCCGCTTGCCCGGCGTGGCGGGTATCGTGCTGCCAAAGGCCGAGCGCGCGCATGACCTGGCCGAGGTCGCATCCGCTGGTGCAACAGCCATCTTGCCACTGATCGAAAGCGCCCAAGGCGTATGGAATGGCATTGAACTGGCGCGCTCGCCCTGCGTGCAGCGGCTGGTGTTCGGTGCGATCGATTTCAGCTTTGATTTGGGCCTTCGCGAAGGATACGAGCAATTGCTGTACTTCCGCTCGCAGCTGGTACTGATGTCGCGCGTGGCAGGCATCGCCGCCCCGGTCGATGGCGTTACGGTCGCACTCGACGATGCTGAGCAAGTGCGTGACGACAGCGCGCGCGCGTGCGCACTTGGTTTTGGCGGCAAACTGTGCATCCATCCGAAGCAGGTCCCGGTCGTCAATGCCGCCTTCGCGCCCAGCGCGGCCGAACTTGAATGGGCCGCGCGGGTGATGGCGGCCAGTTCGACCGGTGCTGCCGTCGCGGTCGACGGCAAAATGGTCGACCGGCCCGTCATCCTGATTGCACGGCAGATGCTGGACCAGGCGGCGCGCCGCGCCGGAACCTGAGAGCATGCCTTGTCCCAACCTGAAAGGTCGCTCGATGATCATTGCCTCTGCCGATCCCGGCCCCGTGCGCGACGAACGCGAACTGATCGATCAATTGCCGCTGCACGCGGCGCGCGCGTTGGAACTGGGCTGCGGCGCTGCCCGTCAGACCCGGATGCTTGCGCGCAGCGGCAAGTTCGCGTCGATCGTCGCACTCGAAGTCGACCGCGTCCAGCATGCGCTCAATCTGGCGCTGGACGACTTGCCATCAGTGCGTTTCGGCCTCGGTGGCGCCGAGGCTATTCCGGCCGCCGACACCAGTGTTGACGCGGTGTTCCTGTTCAAGTCACTGCACCACGTTCGGCTCGACCTGCTTTCGCAGGCCTTTGCCGAGATCCGCCGGGTGCTCGCGCCCGGTGGCATTGTGTATATCTCGGAACCGGTGTTCGGTGGCCACTACAACGACATATTGCGCCTGTTCCACGACGAGCAACGGGTGCGCGAAGCAGCCTTCGGCGCTACCCGCGCGGAGATCGATTCGGGTCGGCTGACGCTGGTGTCGCAGACGTTTTTCCTCGCTCAGGTGCGATACCGCGACTTTGCCGAGTTCGAACGCAAGGTGATTGCCGCCACCCATACCGAGCATCGCCTGTCGCCTGACCTGTTGCGGCAGGTGCGCACCCGGTTTGAATCCCACATGAGCGCGCACGGCGCGCAATTTGCTGCGCCATTTCGGGTCGACCTGCTGAAAAAAATCTAGCGCAGCAGCGCACAGGAGGCGATGCTGGCCTCGTCGGCCCCCCGGAAACACTGCCCGGCGACGGACCGATTGTCCGCTTCAGCGCTGACACCGACACTGCGCGCAGCGATCAAGGCTTGCGGCCTGCGGCACGGCGGCACCGTATCGTTGCACCGAGATTTTGCGGGCAACTGGGCGCCGGCCTACATCAGGACCGATACCCCCCTTCGGAAAATGAAGATTGTGGTGCCATTTGGTCGGTCCTACAATCGTTTTCAGGTTGCACTAGCAGAAAATATGGTGGTAAAGCCTCAACAGAAGGCATACGGCCCACCGTTGTGGCTAATGCAACATAACCCCTGGTATTCATACCCGGCTAACAAATAGTTAGCTGTATTTATAATAATTATGGAGACACAGTATGAAAATTGCACATCGTATGCGGCGGCATGTTATTGCCACCGTCGGCATGATTGTTGGCGCACTGGCGCTGCCTGTTGTGGCATCGGCCGAGCCACCCATCATGATCAAGTTCAGTCACGTAGTGTCCGAGAACACGCCCAAGGGTCAGGGGGCACTGAAATTCAAGGAACTGGCCGAAAATAAATTTCCAGGCCGGGTACAAGTTCAGGTGTTCCCGAGCTCGCAGTTGTTTGGCGACGGCAAGGAAATGGAAGCGTTGCTGCTGGGCGACGTCCAGATGATTGCCCCGTCGCTGTCAAAATTCGACCGCTACACCAAGAAGATTCAGATTTTCGATCTGCCATTCCTGTTTGACGATGTGGCTGCGGTGGATCGTTTTCAGGCCAGTGCGCAGGGAAAAGCACTGTTGAATTCAATGGTCAATCGCGGCTTGCTCGGTCTGGCGTATTGGCATAACGGCATGAAGCAGATGTCGACCAACCAGGATAAGCTGGTTCGGCCGGAAGATGTCAAGGACCTCAAGTTTCGCATCCAGTCCTCTGACGTACTGGAGGCGCAGTTCCATGCGCTTAACGCCAGTCCGCAAAAAATGTCTTTTTCAGAAGTCTACCAGGCGCTACAAACTGGTGTCGTCGATGGTCAGGAAAACACCTGGTCGAACATTTATTCACAGAAGTTTTTTGAAGTACAAAAAACCATTGCCGAAACCAATCACGGCGTAATCGACTACATGGTCGTCACCAACGCCAAGTGGTGGGGCGGTTTGCCAGCAGATATTCGCAAGGGCTTGAGCGAGTCGATGAATGAGGCGACCATGCATGCCAACAAACTCGCCAACGATCTCAACGAATCGGCTCGCAAGAAAATCGAGCAGGCCGGCAAGGCCAATATCCAGAAACTGTCCAAGGAAGACGTGGCTGCATGGCGCAAGGCGATGGCACCCGTGTGGAAGAAATTTGAGGGCGATATCGGACCTGATCTGATCGATGCCGCTC